>JAILFF010000214.1 GCA_024697705.1 Ruminococcus sp. | reverse complement strand
GGAGGCAACAATATATATAAGCGGCGGAGTTTACTTCTCCCTTGCCGCCATGATGCTGATGTTCTCGTGGGACGCCCTCACCAAACGGCGGCGCGTCGCCCTGCTGTACTTCGTCGTGATAACCATTACGGGAGTTACGATCCAGCTTTTGAATGTGGTGATAAAGACCGAGCTTTTCAGCGAAGCGCTTTCTCTGCTCGGCGTGATGATCTCGATAGAGAGCGAGGAAGACCGCATCGACGCGGGAACGGGCGTATACAACCGCATGGCGCTCGAAAACGATCTTAACGCCTACCTTGTCAACAAGCGCGTCATGCAGCTAATCTGCGTGAAAATTACGAATACAGATGTTATCGAACGTTCCTCCAACGGCGAGAACGGCGAGACGATGCAGACAATAGTTGCGGAATTCCTGAAAAAATTCCTGCCGAGATACTGCATCTACTTAGCTTCGCCTTCGGCATTCATGCTCACGCTCTTTGACTATACCGAAGAAGAGACCGACGAGCTTACGGACAAGATCAGCTCACGATTCGAGGCTCCGTGGCATTTCAGAGACTCGATCGTCCTGCTGAACGCCGTGGTCATGTCCGCCGAGATACCGCTCAGGATCGCAAGCTCCTCCGATGCGCTTTATATGGCAGACAGCCCCGTTCCGTCAAACATCGAGAAAACCGTCCTTAAGGGCAGCGACCTCGACTACCTGCTGCGCCGCGCCTCCGTGGAAAAGGCGATAGCCCGCGGCATTGCAGAACACACCTTCGAGGTCTACTATCAGCCGACCTATCATCTTGACGGCACTCTGCACGGCGCCGAAGCGCTTCTGAGGCTTCACGACAGCATCATCGGGCACGTTTACCCGAGCGAGTTCATACCCGTTGCCGAGCACATCGGCATGATCGACGAGCTTGACGACTTCGTGCTGAAAGAAGTCTGCAAATTCCTGAAAACGGGCAGGCCAACGTCCTGCGGCGTGGAGAACATTAACGTGAATCTGTCGGTATTGCAGTGTATGCGTCCGGGATTTGTCGAAAGGATCATCGACATCGCCAACGACATCGGCGTTGACAAGCGGCTTATCAATTTTGAGATAACCGAATCGGTAGCCGCGGGAGACTATCGGCTGCTGAGCAAGACCGTAAACGCCCTGAAACGCGAGGGCTTTTTGTTCTCGATGGACGATTACGGCACGGGGTATTCCAATATCCAGTCGGTATTCTCGCTGAATTTCGATATCGTCAAGATCGACAAGAGCATACTTTGGAGCGCCGAGAAAAGCGAGCTTGGGCGGATAATACTTGAAAATACGGTCAGAATGATAAAGCAGATGGGCTTAAAGATACTCGTCGAGGGCGTGGAAACGCAGGCGCAGCTCGATCTGCTGAAAAGCATCGGTGTGGATTATTTACAGGGCTATTTCTTCTCGCGTCCTATCCCGAAGGACAGCTTCATGCGGCTTATCGGCTGCTATGATGACGGCGAAACATTGAACAGTGAACAGTGAACAGTTATGGTGTACACTTCGCGGAGGATATCGTGCCGAACGATTGCAAAACACCGACTGTTCACTTTTCATTATTAACATTAACTATAAAAAAGTCCCCCGTTCCGATAATGAAACGGGGGTTTTAAGCTGTTTAATTATATCAGAACAATGCGCGGACTTTCTGTCCCTTGATGCGCAGCTCCTTAAGATCGACCGTGAGCATTTCGTCCTTTGACGCCGAATGGATCATGATCTTTACATCGTAGCGACCGAGCTCCGTGTCCTCCTTGTACTGAATGTCGGTGCCGTATGCGCTGACGTTCAGGTTCTTGATGAAATACTTGGTATCGGTAGAATTGTCAACGATATAGAACTTAAAGTTGTAAAGCTCCTCGCCGCCCGTTACGCCCTGATACTTCATTACCTTTATGTCGTAGTTCTTATCGAGCGTCGTGTAGCTCGAATACTCGGTGAGCGTTCTGAACAGATCGTCCTGATGATTGATGTACATCATATAAATGATATACGGCAGACCGATAAATACAATAAGTATCGTTATAAACGTTATGAGTTTTCTTTCCATTTTTTTATTTCCCCTCGAATAAAAAATAATTTTCCTATATAACTATACACCAAAACAAGCATTTTGTCAATACTTTTTTTGCTAAAAATATTAATTTTATTTCATTTATTGCGGCTGCAACGACTTGAGCGCGTCAATAACAGCTGTAACTTTATCAAGGCTCCCGCAGACGGCGTGCAGCTTGCCCTTTACTTCTTCGTCGGGCTCCGAAAGATCGGGCACCATCACGGGCAGACACCCCGCCCGCCATGCAGATTCAATGCCGTTCGGAGAATCCTCAAGCGCCAGACATTCGGAAGGCGAAAGCCCCAGTGCCGCCGCGCCCTCGATGTAGATATCGGGGTCGGGCTTGCCGTTTTTTATCATATCGCCGCAGACAAAAGCGTCAAAGCGGTCGTATACGCCGATGCTTTTGAGATACCGCTCCGTCCTTGCGCGGTCGGTGGCGGTACAGACGGCGCATTTCAAGCCCCTTTCGGCGATGGCGTCAAGCAGCTCGGTCAGTCCCGGCTTAACCTCTATGCCGTGCTCGTCGATATAGGCGTTCATTATCTCGATGCGGTGCGCTCTCACGGCGGGGAAATCGAAATCCTCGCCGAATATCGACTTCAAATGCGGCTCGGCGTACTTTCTCGAAAGCGAACGTATGCCCAGAACGTGCTCCTGCGTCATCGGGAAGCCGAAGCTCCGCGCCGATTCGCACCAGAATCTTACAAGCAGCTTTTCGGTGTCGATCATGAGCCCGTCCATATCGAACAGCACGCCCTTAAGAACCGCCGCCATTATCTGCTGTACCCTAAGAGTATCATTCTCGCGGCGGCGTAAAGCGTTTCAAGGTCTTCAAACTCGGAGAAGAGATTGTAGCTCGACATCTCGTCAAGGCTCAGGAGCACATGGGTGTCGAGCCCCGTGTTGCGCATGAAGTGCTTCAGCTCGGTGAGAAGATCGGCGGCGTACTGCTTCTGATCGGCGTCGCTGTCGAAGAAATAGTCGGTGTCGATGCTCAGCGAGAAATAATCGGTGTCGATATTGTAGACGATATCAATGTCGTTTTTGGTGTAGAGATCGGCATCCTCCTCCGATTCCTCGTCGGGGGATTTGATGCCCCACACGAAGAGCATACCGTCCTCCTCGGGGCGCTCGATGCAGAGTCGGGCTATCACATTGAACGTATTGAGCTTGCCTGTCAGCACGTCCTCGGGAACGACCTTGCTTTCAAGCTCCGTCCATTCAAAAACGTCCTCATATATCTCACGCGGCTCCGCCTTTCGTTCAAGCCTTACTTTTGAAAGCACGGAATTGTTCGCGGTATCTATCCCCGTAACGGTAACGCTTATAATAAATCTGCCGTAAAGCTCTCTTTCAAAACGCGGGGAGCCTTCGCTGTTCTCGGCGAGGACATATTCGGCGCCGATAAGTTCCCTGACATGGGCTGTCAGCTCCTCGTTATTTATCAATGACATAGCAGGTCACATCTCCTTATATAGTTTTTGGCATAATCATATTATATCATTATCGCGTTCAATTGTCAATAGCGACGCGGATTTTTACACGGAAATCAATTTCGCTCTGTTTATTGGAAATTGCGTAGGGGCGCTCCGCATGAACTTGTTCATGCCCGTGAGCGCCCGCAAACTGCGCCATTTATCCTGCAAAAAGGGCGCACACGGGCATGAACAAGTTTGCGCAAACAAGGTTTGTGCCGCAGTGCGCCCCTACACGTATTCCAATAAACAGAGCAAATTTTATTTCCGTGGGATTTTTACGAATCAAGAAAATCAAACACCTGCTTGTAGAAGTCCTTCGCCTCCTCGTAAAGCGCGTGACCGAGCTCGGGGTACATGATAAGCTTGCTGCCGGGGATAAGGCTGTTCAGCTCGCGGGAGGCTTCCCCACCGACGATCTTGTCATCACCGCCGCCTAAAATAAGCGTCGGGCAGGCAATCTTCTTTATTTCGTCCGTCGCGTCAAAGCCGAGTATCGCACGGGCATTGACAAGAAATCTGTCATAGCTTTTGGGCTTGCCGACGCGCCCCAGAACAGGGTAAACACGGCGGTATTTTTCGAGCTTTTCGGGCGTATAGCTTTTCTCCGCCGTGTCGATCATGATCTGCTTGTGGTCGCCCTTTTCCGCAAGCTCTATCCAGTATCCGACACACTTGCTGCTTATCTCGTTCACGCGGGGCGCGGTCACGACGAGCACGAGCTTATCGACAATTTCGGGGAAATCAGCCGCGATGCACTGCGCTATCATTCCGCCCTGCGAAACGCCCATAACGTCAGCCTTTTCAATGCCGAGAGCCTTAAGCGCCCGCGCCTGATCGGCAGCCATATCGCGTATCGTAAAGCCCTGCGGCAGTTCGTTTCTGCGGCTGAACATATATACCGTGTATTCGTCGAAGTGGTCGCGGTAGGGCGGGGCTAAGATAAGCGCCTTGCCGCTCACGGTAGCAAGTCCGTCCGAAAGCCCCGGCAGCACCGCCAGCACCTTTTTTCCGTGCCCGAACGACGCATAGCACATCTCCGTGCCGTCTATGGGGACTGTTCCGTTTTTGGCGTTGTATAGCATTTTATCATCTCCGTAAATTTTTATCTTTCTATTTTTTTAACCATATAGCGCGGTTCATATTCGGCATACCCGTGCTTCGGATAGAACGAATACGATTCAAACCACTGCTCACGCGGAGTGCCGAGATGCACCCGCGCCGTTGTGATGCCGCAGCCGTACATTCCGTTTTCTATCGTATCGAGAAGCGCCGAGCCGATGCCCTTTCGCTTCTCGGAAGCCTTTACAAACAGCCTGTGGATAAAAGCCTCGTTCGTCCCTTCGATGCGGGAAAAACCGCCGCAGCCCACCACGCGGTCGTTCTCGTCCACCGCGAGCCAGAACATATCTCCGCGGTCGAAATAACCTGCTTTGATATCGAGAAGGTCTTCGTTCAGCGCGGGCACCCTTCCAAGAGCGTCCTTCGCCTGCAAGACCATGAAGATCATGTCGTCGCGGTATTTATCCTCGTATAACTTTATATCCATAATGATTCATGCTCCGTCGGCGGTCCTTGTCATCATATCATTTGTTATCTTTGTAAAGCAAGCTCGATCTCGTCAAGCTCATCGGTTATCGCATTGACCCTTCCCGTTTCTTTAAAACCAAATCTGTCATACAACCGTTTGGCATCAGTATTGTTTTCGAGTATCCAAAGAGTCGGTGTGCCGCTGCACTGCTCTATTGCGAATCGCAGCAGCTTTGAGCCGCAGCCCATATTTTGTTTTGCGGGCAGGATATAAAGATCTTCGATCAGGCTTTCCGTGACCGAAACGACCCCGACAGGCTCGTCCTCGACAAGCATAAAAAATCTGCTTTCGCCGTTCATCTTTTCAAGAATATAATCATACTGCCTTTCGGTCGAGTGAAGCTCAACAAAATCGGGCGAACAGAAAGAACGGTGAGAATCTTTCCAAGAGACAGAATGTATCACTGCGGCTTGCAGCAGGTTCGTTTTGTCAACTTTAACTATCATTTTATCCTCCGCAAACACCGATCTGACCGCGGGTGAGCAGCGTTACGCACTCAACATGATTAGTCCGCGGGAAGAAATCCGCCGCACGGCATTTCTCGGTCTTGTAGCCAAGCTCGCCCAAAATAGCGCAGTCGCGGGCGGCGGTGGCGGGGTTGCAGGAGATCATGACTATGCGCGAGGGAGCCATCTTCGCCATGTATTCGAGGGTATCGCGGGTACAGCCCTTTCGCGCAGGGTCGGCTATGATAACGTCGGGACGTTCGCCGCGCTCGAAAAGAATTTTCGCCGCCTTGCCCGCGTCTCCGCAGATGAACTCCGCGTTCGTTATTCCGTTAGCCGCCGCGTTCGCCTTAGCGTTTTCTATCGCCTGCGGTATGACCTCCACGCCTATCAGCTTCTTCACGCTGTCAGCCATTGAAAGACCTATCGTCCCCGCGCCGCAGTAGAGGTCGAGAAGCGTTTCGCCGCCCGTCAGACCCGCAAATTCCGCCGCCTGACGGTAAACGCGCTCCGCCTGAACCGTGTTTATCTGATAGAACGAGTGGAGCGACACCGAGACCGTCTTCCCGCACATCGTGTCGAAAATATGTTCTCTGCCGAAGAGTGTGAGCGTTTTCGTGCCCAAAATAACATTTGTTCTGTCGGGATTGATATTCAGCAGGAACGACCTCAGCGCGGGGAACTCGGCGGCAAGCTTCTCGGAAAGCCGCGTGAAAAGCTCCTTGCACTCGTCCGAAGTCACCACAAGCGCCGCCATTATCTCGCCGCTGTGTACGCCCCTTCGCAGGAAAATATGCCGAAGCAAGCCCTCGCCCGTCTGCTCGTCGTAGGCTGAAACGCCCGTTTCATTGCAGAAACCTATGATACTGTCGCGCATTTTGATGAATTCCTCGGGCAGAAGCAGGCAGTCAGCCGCCTTTATCGCACGGTGAGATCGCTTTGCGAAGAATCCCGCGTACAATTCGCCGCTTTCGTCCGCCGAAACGGGGAACTGCGCCTTGTTGCGGTAGCGGTCGGGGCTGTCGGCGGCTATTATCGGCAGAAATTCGGGAGAAAGCCCGCCAATGCGCTCGAAAGCGTCACGGACAAAGCCCTCCTTCTCGGCGGCTTCGTGTACGTAATCAATATGTCTGAAACAGCAGCCGCCGCACTTCCTCCCGACGGGGCAGTTATCCTCGCAGCGCTTCGGCGAGAGCGTTTCGAGCCTTTCGATTATCCCGTAGCAGTAGTTCTTCGTCACCTTGACGATACGGCAGTCAATAACGTCGCCCGCGGCGGTATCGGGGACGAAGACCACCATGCCGCCCGGAAGTCTGCCAACGCCGCTGCCCTCGTTCGTGAGAGCCGTTATTTCAAGCGATACAATATCATTTTTCCGCGGCATAAAATTCCTCGATCTCCTTCTTGCGTTCGAGCATCGTCTCAAAGCCCGCGTTATAGTCGGCGGGATATTTGTAATTGAAAATGCGTATCATGCGCCCGTCCCGCCCGATGAGCTTTGTCGAACCCGCCGCTCCGAGAGCGATTATCGGCTCGACCTCCTCCATGATGGCGATGTTGTAAAGGCTCTCGTGACCGGGCTTCACATACCCGATGTTTTCGAGATTGTCCACCATGTTCTTCTGACGGTACATATAGTAAGGGCGGTACCCCGACGCGCAGAGCGTTTCGGCGGCGTAATCGACCATCATAGCGGCGGGGCTTTTCATGACGGAAATGCGCTGCTCGTCACCCGCGTTCAGCCGTGCGGCGCGTTTTATCGAAAGCGTGTGGACGGTTATGCTCTCGGGGGAAAGCTTTATCAGACCGTCGATGGTAGCGCGGAAGCTCTCGAAT
This sequence comes from Ruminococcus sp., assembly GCA_024697705.1. Classification (GTDB taxonomy): domain Bacteria; phylum Bacillota; class Clostridia; order Oscillospirales; family Ruminococcaceae; genus YE71. Next base: position 2,308 of record JAILFF010000214.1, on the reverse strand, counting down.
GATTCGTCGGGAAGACCCGCGATAACGTCCGTATTGATAGAAGTGAATCCCACGCGCCTTGCAAGCTCGAAGCTCTCGAAAAACTGCGCCGATGTGTGTGCTCTGCCTATCCCGCGCAGGATATCGTCGTTAAGCGTCTGCGGATTGACCGAGAGCCGCGTGCAGCCGTTTTTGAGGACTGCCGTCAGCTTTTCGGGCGTGATGGTGTCGGGTCTGCCCGCTTCGACCGTGTATTCCTTCACAAGCGACATATCGAAGCTTGCCGCCGCCGTCTTCATGATAAGGGCGAGCTGCTCCGCCGAGAGGGTCGTGGGCGTTCCGCCGCCGATGTATACGCTGTCGGGGACCATGCCGAGCCGAGCCGTTATCTTCGCCGTGAAAGCTATCTCGCGGCAGAGGTTCTCCACATATAGCGGTATCAGCTTTTTGACAGAATTGCCCGAAGCCGCCTGCGAGATGAACGAGCAGTACGAACAGCGCGTCGGGCAGAACGGCACCGAAATGTAAAGCGCGAACGCCTTCCCCCTTCGGCTTTCGAGGTCGTCGAGTATCGGCTGCTGAACGTCGGCGGTGTCGCAGGCAAGGCGGCACTTTTTGTCGCTCACGAGATACTGCGATTTGAGCTCTTTGATGACCTCTTCACGATTCAAGCCCTGTGCTGTCAGGCGGCGCACCTGCTTGACGGGGCGCACTCCCGTAAGTATGCCCCACTCGCTCTTAAGCCCCGTGAGGCGGCTCATCACCTCGTACAGCAGACGGGAAATACGCTCGGAGCAGTAGTCCTCATCGGCAAGCGGAAGACGGCAGACGGCTTTCCCGCGCCTGCCGCCGTACCCCGCGATAACGTAGAGCAAAATATGCTCTTTCAGGACGCGCTTTCGCATTATAGCGTACTCTTCGGGCAGAACTTCGGGAAACGTGCTGCCGTACTCGAACTCGAAATGCCTGTCGGGGAGGAAGAGCTTCATTATCGCTTCGGTGTCGTATTTATAGTCGTTTCCAATATATATCAGTTTCATTCGGCTTCACTTGCCTGCTTCAAGTAGTAGTTGTATTTGCGCTCGTTGTCGAGGGTGGTCTCGTTCATGTGACCCGTCAGCACGCGCAGGTCGCCGCCCAAGCCGCCGATTATCTTAAGCGACTTCATCATGGCTCCCATATCGCCGTCGGGCATATCGGTTCTGCCGATGGAACGAGCAAACAGCGTGTCGCCCGAGAACATCACGTTCCCGACGATGAAGCACACCGAGCCCGAGGTATGCCCGGGAGTATGAACGACGTCGAATTCAAGCTCGTCCTGAGTGATGATATCGCCGTCCTCGATAGCCTGCGCCTTGTCGAACTTGCGGAGTCCCTGCACGCGGAAAAAGCCCGCAAGCATATCCGTGTCGTCGGTGAGCTTCGGCAGGTCGAGCCTGTGGATAAAGACCTCGCAGCCCGTCTTGTCGTAAAGGTCGGCGACCGCGCCGATGTGGTCGAAATGCCCGTGCGTGAGCAGTATCTTTTTGAGCGTCAGACCGTGTGCTTCTATCTCGCGCAGGATATAGGCGGCGTCGGCGGGAGCGTCGATAAGCACGGCGTTATTCTCCTCGGTAGCGACGATAAAGCTGTTGGTGTCGCAGATGCTTAAGGGTCTAAGTTCGTATATCTCCATAAAAACACTTCCTGTTTAAGTTGATAATTAATTGTTATAGTAAACGACATTAGAAATTGCACTTTGAGAACGAGTAAAAGTCCGATTTATGCTTTTGCGAAGTTCGCAAAGTAGCAATTTCAATGTCGTTTACTATAAATGCCTGCTGTTTCCGTAGGTCGGGGGGCTTGCTCCCGCCGTCCTCTTGCAAAATCTCACTGTTGCGCAAAACAATTATGTAGGGGCGAGCATGGCTGCATTAACATAGTTAATGCCAACACGGTTGTATGAACTCAGTTCATGCCGCAGTCGCCCGTGACATTGTCCCCTCCGTCACGGTTTTCCCCGACTTGGCGCTATTGTTGCACGAAAATCGCTGCGCTCTTTCGTGCAAATAAAATCGGCAATTCTCTTGTTTCCGTACAGACTTGCAGAGCTATTCGCTTTGCTTGTTTTTGTAGGCTTTCTTATGTATTGCCGATTTTATTTTTATCCGTTCGTTTTTTCTTTCTCCGATAGGATTGCTGCCGTCGTCAGCTTTGTGGGGGAAACCCTTCTGAAGAAGGGTTATCCCCCACACCCCTTTCCTAAGACTTTTGGTTTTGCCTTCGCTTTGCGTTTTTTCTTAATTTTCGGGTTTATCGTAATACTTTACTGCTTCTTCTTTGCGTCCTC
>JAILFF010000175.1 GCA_024697705.1 Ruminococcus sp. | reverse complement strand
CCCTGCTTTCCCGAATTATTTATTTGACGAATAATATCCCGCGTACCATTCCGCAAAAGCACGCAGTCCCTCTCGGATACCGATCTTCGGCGTGAAGCCGTAGTCGCGTTCGAGCGCGGCGGAATCGGCGTAGGTCACGGGAACGTCGCCCGGCTGCATACCAACAAGCTCGCGGTGGGCTTCAAAATCGTAGCCCTTCGGCAGGACTTCGGCGCGGACAAGCTCCTCCTGCAAGGTGGCGATGTAGTCGAGAAGATTCTCGGGCTGACCGCCGCCGATGTTGTACACCGCATACGGAGGAACGGGCAGACCGTCCTCGCCGACCGCCTTTGACGGAGCGCCCCGCATCACGCGGTAAACTCCCTCAACTATGTCGTCGATGTAGGTGAAGTCGCGCTTGCAGTTTCCGTAGTTGAATATTTTTATATTTTCGCCCGCGGCAAGCTTGTTCGTCGCCGAGAAATAGAACATATCGGGTCTGCCCGCGGGACCGTAGACCGTGAAGAATCTAAGCCCCGTCGAGGGGATATCGTAGAGCTTGGAATAGCTGTGAGCCAGCAGTTCGTTTGACTTCTTCGTAGCCGCATACAGCGAAACGGGATTGTCTACCTTGTCATCTACCGAGAACGGCACCTTTTTGTTGCCGCCGTATACCGACGAGCTTGAAGCATAAACCAGGTGGCTCACGGGGAAGTGACGGCAGGCTTCGAGGATATTGTAGAAGCCGATTATGTTGCTCTCGATGTAGACGTCGGGGTGGTCGATGGAATATCTGACCCCCGCCTGAGCCGCAAGATTCACGACGACATCAAAGCGGTATTCGCCGAAAAGCCTGTCGATAAGCGCTTTGTCGGCGATAGTGCCCTTGACGAAAACGTGCCGCACGGCGCTCTCTTCCGCCGCCTTTTCGATAAGCGAAAGACGGTATTCCTTAAGCGAGGGGTCGTAGTAGTCGTTCATGTTGTCAAGGCTTACGACTGTGCCGACGTTCATTTCTTTCAGCAGACGAATGACGAGATTCGCGCCGATGAACCCCGGAGAGCCTGTCACGAGTATGGTCTTGCCGTTCAGATCAATTGCTGTCTTTGACATTATCAGTCCCTCCTGAACAGGTCGCGGGTGTAGACTTTTTCCTCCACGTCGTCAAGAACGCTGTCGTAGCGGTTGGCGATTATGCAGCCGCACATCTTCTTGAACTTCTTAAGATCGTTCACGACTACCGAGCCGAAGAACGTCGAGCCGTCCTCTAATGTAGGTTCATATATTACTACCGTAGCGCCCTTCGCCTTGATGCGCTTCATTACGCCCTGTATCGAGGACTGGCGGAAATTGTCCGAATTGGATTTCATTGTAAGCCTGTAAACGCCGACTACGACTTCCTTCTGCTTTTTCTCCAGCGCTTCGTCGTACTTTGAGGAAGCAGTGTAAGTTCCCGCGATCTCCAGCACGCGCTCGGCGATGAAGTCCTTTCTCGTGCGGTTCGATTCAACGATAGCGGACATCATGTTCTGCGGCACGTTCGCGTAGTTGGCGAGAAGCTGCTTGGTATCCTTCGGCAGACAGTAGCCGCCGTATCCGAAGGAGGGGTTGTTGTAATAGTCGCCGACTCTCGGGTCAAGGCAAACGCCCTTGATTATCGAGCCGGTGTTCAGCGACTTGACCTCCGCGTAGGTGTCAAGCTCGTTAAAGTACGAAACGCGCAGCGCCAAGTAGGTATTGACGAACAGCTTTGTCGCTTCGGCTTCGGTGGTCGGCATGAAAAGCAGCGGGATATCGGTCTTTACAGCGCCCTGTCTGAGCATCGCCGCGAAGGTACGGGCGGCTTCGCTGTTTGCCTCGTCCGAGCCGACGATTATGCGGCTGGGGTAGAGATTATCGTAAAGCGCCTTTGATTCGCGCAGGAATTCGGGGCTGAAAATGATGTTGTCCATGCCCGTTTTCTCGCGCACCTGCGCGGTGTAGCCGACGGGGATAGTCGATTTTATGACGACAGTAGGCTTTTTGTCGCAGTCAGCCGTTGCCTTTTTGATAAGCGAAAGAACGGCTTCAACGGCGGAGCAGTCGAAGAAATTGGTCTTGGGGTCGTAATTCGTCGGGGCGGCGACTATTATAAAATCGGCGTTCTTGTAAGCGGATTCGCCGTCGGTGGTGGCAGTGAGCGAAAGCCCGCGCTTGTCGTATTCGGCGAGATATTTTTCGATATAGTCGTCCTGAATGGGGCTTATGCGGTTGTTGAGCTTTTCCACCTTTTCGGGGACGATGTCAACGGCGGTAACGTCGTTATGCTGAGAAAGCAGCACAGCGAGCGACAGCCCGACATAGCCCGTTCCCGCAACGGCGATCTTTTTGCGCTCTACGGGGGCGGTCTCGGTCTCGGTGTCGGTGATAACGTCCGACGGGCGGAAATCGAGCGCTTCGGCGAGGGCGAGCAGCTGATCTACCGAAGGGCTGTAATCGCGCATTTCGAGCCGCGAGATAACGGCGCGGTTGATGCCGGTCTTTTCGGCAAGCGCCGCCTGAGACAGCTTAAGCGACTTACGCCTTGCGGTGACAGTACCCGCAAGCAGTTCGAGGGATAAATGTTTCATAATAATACTCCTTTTGATGCCGACAGCGGCAGATAAGATATTTGACTGTATTATTATAGCACATATTTATCTGCTTGTCAAGCACTTTGATTAAAATAACGACATAAAATCGTGAAAAACAGCTCCTGAGTTTTTAAATATGTTACTAATAATATCAAAAGAGAAATGACGCTGTTACTGTCAGCGTCAAAAAGCAGAGGGCGCACAATATGTGGTGTAGGGCGGCTGCACGAAATTCACGAACAGGGTTCGTGCAATCGTGCCACGAATTTATTCGTGCCATTGCCCCCGCCGTCCTCCCGAAAACACGAATCCATAGACAAACAGATTTCGGTACATCTACGGTAAAAATGACGTAATTACGCGGGTTTTGCGTAGATGTACAAAATATATCTACGGTGAAATCCTCGTAGATATATTCTCCTTAAAGACAAATAAAAATCGGTACATCTACGGTAAATATGACGTAATTACGCGGGTTTTGCGTAGATGTACAAAATATATCTACGGTGGGATTTTCCCCGTAAATGTATTTTAGACCCCTCGTAGATGTATTCGTACATCTACGGTAAAACGACGGTATATCGCGTTATTCTCCGTAGATGTATTGAAATTTATTTGTTCTCGGATTGCTATAAGTTATTTCTCCGTAAGATTCTCAACATTGACCTTAAGCAGCTCGCGTCGAAAAAATACGGCTCTCACCCACCGATAGACCACTCCGACGGGGTAGAGCGCGTGGCATTTCTTCACGAAGCCCACCGACCGCTCAATATGTCCCATCGGCGGGAACAGCTGCCGCAGAATGTACCGCAGCCGCGAACTTTGCTCGATGTCGCTTTTTACTCTTTCATCGTAGGTGCCGCAGGTGTTGACGGCGGCGAGGTATTTGTCGAGCAGGCGGCGTTCTTCGGGCGTGAGGGTCTTGCCGCGCCCCGGCGTGAATATCTTCTCCGCGGCACTTCGGCGGGTGTGCTCGAACTCGCCGATACCCATTTTCTTAAGCTCGCGGCTGATGTATTCGCGGTCGAGCTTATCTCCCTTTGCACGGTCGAAAAGATAGCAGTCGAGAAGCGCCCGCAGTCCCGCGCCGCCCGCCGTGAAATGCTCCCACTCGTGCGCCGTGATGTAGATGTAGAAGTCCTCGTCGGAAAAACGGCGGCGGCAGCCCCCGCCCTTTACGATACGGCTGATCTTTTCCGTGCTGTAATAGCTGCCGAGCCTTCCCGGGGCGAATTCGTCGAAGAGCCGCGTGTGCATCTCGAAGCAAAGCACGGGCGGCTTCGAGTAGGTATCGTGGTATATCTCGCCGTACTTGCCCGCCGTAAAGCCCAGTTCTTCCATTACCTCGCGGACTTCTCCGCGCCTTTCGGGGTCGATCAGTATATCGTTGTCGAGCATCTCACGCAGATATTCCTTCGGGTAGAGTGCCGAAAGCTCCAAGCCCTTAAGCGGCAGATACCATATCCCGCGGCGTTCGAGCTCTTCCAAAATCGCCGACCGTTCCGCGCCGTAGAGAACACTGTGGTACAGCGCCATGCTGCGGGCTTTATCGAAATTGGGGTCGGATATGCCTGCCTTATGAAGCGCCTGCGCCGTGACCGCCGAAACGCTGTGAGCGGCGGCAGTCGCGTAAAGCTCATGCATATCCATTCTGCCGAGTCTTTCCTCCGTGGGCTGTCTGCCGTTTAACAGACACCTGATAAGATATATTATATAATAAGCATTTTGTTTGCTGTTATGCTCCGTCATAGCGCCGCCCGCGCTCCTTTCAAAAATCCTGTTATGATAAGTCCGAACAGTAGGTTTATGTATAATACTATTATACCATAAGCGCGGGTACGAATCAACTCTTTTGCGAGAATTTTTCAAAACTGCCGTGGGGCTTTTCCGCTGCCGTAGATAACACGAATTGTATTTGTCTGCGGGTTCGTGTTTTCACGATGATCTCAATTTGCCTATTGCATTTTTTGTCGGGATAGTGTATAATAGTATTGATATGGGCTTCATGTTTCGTCTGTTGCTGTGCCGTGAGAACCGAGATGCGGGTAACTGCCGATGATAGCCTTACATCTGCCGATAATTTGAAGGAGGCTTTGTTATGGATCTGCAAGCATTGGTAAACAAATTCAAGATCATTGCGGGAGTATATGCTTTTGATATCCTGCCCGATGGCAGTTACAGCGAGATACGCATCATGGCGATAAACGCCTTGAATGATATGATGTTCAATGTCTACCCCGACGCGCCCGAGTTTTATCCGGGCGTTCCGCTGCGGAGATATTTTACCGAGATAAACCTCGAAAACTTTATCTATACAAGCGCCGTAAATAACGAACCGCTGTATTCCTACGTCAATGCGTTCGGATTGTGGATAAAAGGATTCTATCTGCCGCTCGATGAGGAAGGGAACATCTTGAACGAAAAGGGCGAGCCGAATACCTCGCCGCGGACTGCTTACTGCTTGTATATGACGACGCGCTCGGACACGCCCGATACCGACTATATGTCGCAGCACTCCGACGGCGTTGCCTCAGCGGTAATGAATATCAGCCTTAAGCTTCATGAAACGCCGAATTTCTATCAGGCAATGACTGCTACCGTAAAGGAGATACAAAAGATATGCGGCTCGGAACGGTGCGCTCTGTATACCGTTGACGTCAGCAATCAGCACTGCGAATTTATAAACTCGGAGGGTGTACAGGCTGATTATACGGAGAATTTCGCTGCCGAAATGGGAGGAACGCCGTATGAGGCGGCGCTTGTCTGGGAGAAAGCCCTTGAAGACAGCGATTGCCTTCTGCTTGACGACCTGAGCGTTATCAAGGAACGCGATCCCGTGTGGTATGAGTCCTTACGTAAGCACGACATCAGAAATATGGTTTTGTACGCTGTCAGAAACAATAAAATGCTTGTCGGATTTATCTGGGCTGCCAATTACGATACCTCAAAGAAATTGCAGATCAAGGAGACCCTTGAACTTACCGCGTTCCTCATTTCAGCCGTTATTGCCAATCACCAGTTCGTTTCACAGCTTGAATTCAAAAGCACGATCGACGGGCTGACGCAGCTTCTGAACCGTAACGCCATGAACGAACGTGTGGATAGGCTCTTATCGGGCGAAGATGCGTCTCCCGATACGATGGGCGTGGTGCTTGCCGATCTTAACGGGCTGAAAACGGTAAACGACGAGGAGGGTCACGACGCGGGCGACAAGCTGCTGATGAGAGCTTCCGCGCTTTTGAAGCTTGCTTTCGGCGATCACGAGATATACCGTGCGGGCGGCGATGAATTCTTTATTTTCTGTCCCGATATAACGGAGGATAAACTGAACGAGCAGGCGGGTCGGCTTAATTCGCTTGCAAACAACACGCCCGATGTGAGATTTGCTGTCGGCTCGGTTTATCTTAAGGGCGAATACGATATCCGCAACGCAATGAAGACGGCTGACGAGCGTATGTACAAGGATAAGCAGGAATACTACCGTCAGCACCCCGAAAAAGACAAGCGCAAACAAAACAGATAATAGACTTCCTCGGAAACTAAATCACACCGCCTGACAAAATCTTTTACCGTGCTGCTGCGTTGTCCTCCTCAGCGTGCGACAGCACGCAGGCATTAACGAAGTTAATGCAGTCGTCCGCCTTGCATCACGGCAAAATATTTTGCCATGCGGCCCACTTTAATTTCCTAGGAAGTCTAATGAAAAATCCTCCCCCGCGGAACGCCTGCGGGGGAGGTTCGGTTTACTGTCTTAAATAAACTCCGTTGGATTCGATATAATCTTCCATGTCGTCCTTGTAATCGAGGGCTAACGGGTCGGTCTGCGCTTTCAGAGCACGCTGACCGATGTCGCGGCGGAAATGCGCACCCTCCCAGCTTATCTTGCCGACTGCCTCGTAAGCGCGGCGGAGCGCCTCTTCCAGCGTGAGCGCCGTGCAGGTGACGCCGAGCACTCTGCCGCCGTTCGTGAGGAACTTTTCGTCCGAGAGCTTCGTTCCCGCGTGGTAAACGAACGCGCCGTCAACCTGACCCTTCTCGTCAAGACCGCTTATTTCAAGCCCCTTCGGATAGCTCAGAGGATACCCGCCCGAAGCCATTACAACGCAGGCGCACGAGCCGCTCTTCCATTTGATGCTAACGTCCTTGAGCTTGTGGTCGCTTACCGCCTCGAAAATATCGCAGAGGTCGCCGTCGAGCATCGGGAGAACTACCTGCGTCTCGGGGTCGCCGAAGCGGCAGTTGTACTCGATGACCTTCGGACCCTTCGGGGTCATCATAAGACCGAAGTACAGACAGCCCTCAAACGTTCTGCCCTCGGCGTTCATGGCGTTCATCGTAGGAATGAATATCTTCTCCATGCACTCCTTCGCAAGAGCGTCGGTGTAGCAGGGGTTCGGGGAGATCGTGCCCATGCCGCCCGTGTTAAGACCCTCGTCGCCGTCGAGAGCGCGTTTGTGGTCCATCGAAGAGACCATAGGGACGATAGTCTCGCCGTCAGTGAAGGAAAGCACCGATACCTCGGGACCCGTCAGATATTCTTCGATAACGATGCGGGCGCTCGATTTGCCGAATTTCAGCTCGTCGATCATCTCATGCACCGCCCGGACAGCCTCTTCCTCGTTCTGAGCGAGTATTACGCCCTTGCCGAGCGCCAAGCCGTCCGCCTTGATAACGGTGGGGTAGGTGTTCTGCTCTTTAATGTACTTTATCGCGCTTTCGCTGTCGGTGAATACCTCGTAAGCCGCCGTCGGGATATTGTACTTCTTCATAAGCTCTTTTGAAAATACCTTCGAGCCTTCGATGATAGCGGCGTTGGAATTCGGTCCGAAGACCTTGAAGCCCTTAGCCCGCAGCGCGTCCGCCATACCCATAACGAGCGGGTCGTCGGGAGCGACCACCACCATGTCGGGGGTGAGCTTTTTGGCGAGAGCAACAACGCCGTCGATGTCGGTAGCGCCGACGTCAAAGCACTCGGCGTACTTCGATATACCGCCGTTGCCGGGGGTACACCAGATCTTTTCCACACGGGGGGATTCGGCGAGCTTCATTATAATGGCGTGTTCTCTGCCGCCGCCGCCTATTACGAGTATGTTCATAAATTTTCATTCCTTTCGGTCAGTCAAATTTAATGCTGTCAATGAAATCGTCAATTCCAAATTCTTCCTCACTGACTTCGTCAGGTGCGATGCAGTAGTTTATCGTGTAAAGCTTACCGTCTTTTGGTATTCCGATCAATACCGCTCTCACCACTTTGGTGTCATCGCCGTTTCTGATCTGCTTAAGCGTTATTTTGAAAGCGAGGTGTCCGTCGATCTCGGTTTTTTCCGTATTGGAATCAATTATGGTAATATCGCTGTTTTCCAAGCTGCTTTGGAGAGATTCCTCAAAGATATTGCCGAGATCGTAGACGTTCAATGTGTCAAATTTTTCATTTTCGTCTACTTTCATACTGATCGCCGCAAGGGAGTTTTCTCTTCTTGTCTGATAAGAGAAGTCGTATTTTTTCTTATCCTCGGGCTGCCATATTGATTCGTCGATATCTGCGCTGTAACCGTTTCCGTGAAATGTCGTAATTTTGGCAGATGTACCGTTGTCATCGGGGAGCGTTTCTGTTTCCGCTGAGGTTTCGGAAGCTGTTGAAACAGATGTTGTCGTGGTAGTCTCTTCGGTCGCAGCTGCGGTCGTAGTGGTGACAGTCGTTTCGGTCGTCGTCTCGGTCACGGTCTCGGGCGGCTGAGTGGCGGCAGTTGTACTTTCCTGCGCTGCGGTGGTTTCCGCGCTTTCAGATTCCGCAGCCGTTGTGTTTGCTGTTGTTTCGTTAGCACCTTTGCCGCTGCATGATCCTAAGCACACCGCCGTCATGAGTAAGCCCGCGGCGGAGATGAATTTCTGTTTTGTCATTTATAGATATTCCTTTTGGTCATTCAAAGCTGAAGCTATCGCGCACCGTTTCGGTTTCCTTCTCATAATCTGCATCAGCGCCCGAAAAACCGTAGGTGCTGAAAAGAAGGATCTTGCGCTTGTTGTACGCCATCACATTGGTAACGACGACGGGTGCTCCGTTCAGTTTGGTCGAATACTTGAATTTGTAAGCCTTGCGCCCGCAGAAAGTCGTTTCACCGTCTGCAAGCATCTGATCGTCTCCTGCGAGATCAACGGTCTGACTTGCGATCGCCCTGCCGATATCCGTTATGCCATCGGTCATGGCGGTGTCGATATCCTCGCCCGTACCTTCAGCCGACTGATTCAGCACGTCTTCGTTGATGTCGATCACCAACACGCTGATAATACAGTTGCTTGCCGCCTTGCCTCCGCCGATGTATTGAAACTCATACTCATTGTGGTAGGTGAAGATATTGTCGCCGCCGTCAGCCCGTGTGCTTCCGACCTGCTGCTTCATGAGCTTCCATTTTGTTTCATCAACAGTGAAGCTGTACCCCGTACCTTTTTTTGTGCCGCCGGTAATCTTTTCGGCTTCGGAGACCGTTTCGCCCGACGGGGAGGCAGTCTGACTTTCGGGCGATGTGCTCGTTGTTTCGTTATTATTCAAATTTTTTCCACCTCCGCAGGAAGCAAGACACAGTGAAACGGCGATCACCGCCGCGATCAATTTTTTTTTCATTAATTGACTTTCTTTCTTATAATATTAATGATGGAACAGTCTGATGCCCGTGAACGCCATAGCCATGCCGTACTTGTTGCAGGTCTCGATAACGTTGTCGTCGCGGATAGAGCCGCCCGGCTCGGCGATGTACTTAACGCCCGATTTGTAAGCGCGTTCGATGTTGTCGCCGAAGGGGAAGAATGCGTCGGAGCCTAAAGCTACGTCGGTATTCTTCGCAAGCCATGCCTTCTTTTCCTCGCGGGTGAATACGGCGGGCTTTACCTTGAAGATGTTCTGCCATACGCCCTCCGCGAGAACGTCCTCATACTCGTCGCCGATGTAAACGTCGATCGCGTTGTCGCGGTCGGCACGGCGGATATCGTCCTTGAACTGCAAGCCCATTACCTGCGGCGACTGACGGAGCCACCAGTTATCGGCTTTCTGACCCGCAAGGCGTGTGCAGTGTATCCTCGACTGCTGACCCGCGCCGATACCGATAGCCTGTCCGTCCTTTACGTAGCAAACCGAGTTCGACTGGGTATATTTCAGTGTGATGAGCGAGATAAGCAGGTCGATCTTCTTATCATCGGGAATGTCCTTGTTCTCGGTAACGACGTTTGCCAGCATATCGTTGTCGATAAGAAGCTCCTGTCTGCCCTGCTCGAAGGTCACGCCGAACACCTGCTTGCGCTCCACGGGATTCGGGGTGTAATTCTCGTCTATCTGAATGATATTGTAGGTACCCTTGCGCTTTGATTTGAGTATTTCAAGCGCTTCGTCGGTGTAGCCGGGAGCGATGATTCCGTCCGATACCTCGCGCTGGATTATCTTCGCGGTGGGAACGTCGCAGACGTCCGAAAGCGCTATAAAATCGCCGTAGCTGGACATTCTGTCAGCGCCTCTTGCTCTTGCGTAAGCACACGCAAGCGGCGAAAGCTCGCCTAAATCATCGACCCAGTAAATTTTCTTAAGCGTATCGGACATCGGTCTGCCGACAGCCGCGCCCGCAGGCGAAACGTGCTTGAACGACGTAGCGGCGGGAAGACCGGTGATCTTTTTAAGCTCGCGAACCAGCTGCCAGCCGTTAAAAGCGTCGAGCAGGTTGATATATCCCGGCTTGCCGTTCAGCACGGTGATAGGCAGGTCGGAGCCGTCCTCCATGAATACTCTTGAAGGCTTCTGATTCGGGTTGCACCCGTATTTTAACAGCATTTCGTTTGACATGGTGTTATTCCTCCTGTATTTGATGTTCGTGATACCATTTCATCGGATTTTCGGAAATGTAGCGGCAAATGTCATAATATTCTTGGTCATTTCTGATAATATGTTCATAATATCCTCGCTGCCAAATATGTTTGTCAAACGCAGGAAGAATACCGTGTTTAACATATCTGATATATTCATTTGTTGTTTGTGTTTTATACCATTTTACGATCTCATGTAGGGGCGCACCTACGTGTGCGCCCGTTTTTTGATCGAATGTTCCTCTATTAAAAATTATAAAATGAATATGATCGGGCATTATCACAAACATATCTAATGTGAGATTAAGATATTTCTTCTCTAATTCATGTAACCATTTAACAATTATATATTCTGCCGAACTATCATTTGGCGTTTTGTTATTATCAATAAAACCATCAAATAGTATACTGCGATTATAGGTACAAATGGTAATGAAATAGGCGTTGTTTGAAGAATAATCATAATTTGGCAGTCTGATATTTTTTCTGATTGGATAATTCATTTGGATATTTTCATTCGCACGGGCGCACACGTAGGTGCGCCCCTACATTTGCCGTATTCCGTTACACCTTGCTGAATTTATTGACCACCTTAGTCTTCTCCTCGCCGGTAGCGATATCAATAAACCGTACAAACAGCGATACCTTGTTATCCTCGTTGAGGGCGTTCCATAAACCGTCGGTGAACTCGTCTATGTCGTTCGGAACGGTTATCTTCTTGGGCTCGCCTTCAAACGAGGGCAGGGGATTGCCGTCGCCCATGTAGGTGTGGATGAAATGACCGTAGCCCGCCACGGGGTTCGAGTAGGTAAAGGTGAAGCGCTCAACGCAGGAAGGGTCGCCGTCGGCGGATTTCAGTATCGACATGGCATAATTGTAAGTGCCGTTCTCGATGTGCATTATGCCCGAAATGCGGGGGGTGTAGTTCGGCGCGTCGTCCTCATACTCGCGGGTGCGCAGGCTCTGCTCGAAGGTCTGCTGCTTGTCCATAAGCTCGTAAATGGTGTCGGTCTGGTCGCCGTTCGTTACTATCGTCTTGTTGCCGAGTTTTCTAACGGGCGAATAGATGATGAGGTGCGGGTCGGAGAGCTTCGAGGGGTCGGCGGCTTCGGTCTTGATGCCGTCTGCGGTCTCGGTGAAAACGCGGTTGCGGCTGTTTACGCTGCGCCCCATAATAAAGTAGGCGGTCACGGCGCTTTTGCCGTCGGCGCTCTTGCCGATGATGATACCTCTGCCGGGGTAGCTGTTGCCTTTGAGTTCCTCGTAAATGTCAAGTGTTTTCATGAGTCTTTACCTCCTTGTTGCGGTATATATATTATTGGTTATGTATGATAATCCGCTGTATGCAGTTTTTTGTATTTATTGTTCCTCAGAATATAGTCTGTTAATCGTCCGACATATTTCTCTTGATTCCTCACGGGTAGCAAAACGGGAAATATCGTTATTATCAACAAGTATATATTTTGGAGGTCCAACAGTGGCTATTTGATTCATAGTTATTATCGAAACTGCATAAAATACAGACCATTCGTTCCAATCACATCTATAATCGACATCTGTATAGCCAAGTATATTTGCAAGTTTTAAAGCGGACTCTTTTTTACTCATAAAGGTTACCTTTACAGATCAACATAAGCTCTGCCGTCCTTGACGGTTATCCTGTCTTCGCAGAAAAGCGCCACGGCACGCGGCAGGATCTTCCATTCGACATTCTCCATAATGCGCCGCTGGAGCGTTTCGGGGGTGTCGTCGTTCTGCACCTGCACGGTGTCCTGCAAGATTATTGGTCCGCCGTCACATTCCTCGGTAACGAAATGCACCGTCGCGCCCGAGACCTTCACGCCCTTGGCAAGTGCTGCCTCGTGAACGTGCAGTCCGTAGAAGCCCTTGCCGCAGAACGAAGGTATCAGCGCGGGGTGAACGTTCATCATTTTATAGGGGAAAGCCTTAACGATCTGCTCGTCCAAGATAGTCATAAAGCCCGCGTAGACGATAAGGTCGGCTTTTTCAGCCTGCATGGCTTCGGTGACGGCTTTCGTGTAGGCGGCTATGCTGTCATAGTCCTTACGCGGGATTACAAGCGTTTTTATGCCGGCTTTTTCGGCGCGTTCGAGAGCGTAAACGCCCTCCTTCGAGGAAATAACGCAGGTGATCTTACCGCCCGTGATTATTCCGCTTTTCTCAGCGTCGATAAGCGCCTGCAAATTAGTCCCGCCGCCCGAAACCAGCACACAGATATTCTTCATTATGTATCACCCTTCTCGCTTTACGCGGTCAAGATTAGTTTTCTTATCAAAAAATGCGCGGCGCAGCGTTTCAAATTCTTCATCGGTGCAAGCCGCCCGGCACTGCGGAACGAATTTCTCCGTCGCGGCAAAGCAGTCGGTTATCCTTTCGCAGGGATAATCAACACATTCGCCGCAGTTTGAAAGACCTTTTGCGCTCACGCAGCCGATCATATCGTACCTGCACCAATTGCCCGCTTTGCAGCCAGCACAAGATATCTCATCGTTTGATACAATATGGTCGCGGTAGCCTATTTTATGCCACAGTTCCGCAGTATGTTGAAGCTCGCCGTCGGTTTTCGGCAGGTGACGGGGACAGAGTTCGCAGTCATTTCCGCAAGCCGCGAGTATCATTCCTCCAACCCCTTTATCTGTATCCCGCCGTCGCTGTCGAGCAGAACGGCTATGGCGCGTCCCGCGAAGTAATCGGGCTGACAGACGATGAATATTGTAACATCGTTTATGTCAAGCTCCTCGTCAAAGTAGATGCAGACCGACTCGATATAAAGCCCCGAGCAGAAATCGTCCTCGGTGAGCGGCAGATAGACCTTGTCGCCGTTGTCCATGATATAGCAGTTCGGGTCGTTTTTTGAAACTCTGCACTGCGACGCCCAG
Organism: Ruminococcus sp.; assembly: GCA_024697705.1. GTDB lineage: Bacteria > Bacillota > Clostridia > Oscillospirales > Ruminococcaceae > YE71. The sequence goes on along the minus strand of JAILFF010000175.1, from coordinate 4,274 downwards.
TCCTCGGCAGTTTCGAGCCAGCCGTCCGCAAGCAGTGCGTCCTCTATTTTGCGGCGTCTGAGATCGAGCTTCTGCGCGATCTTATCGACCAGGGGATAGATCTTTTCAACGGTATGGCTCCCGCGCGGAGTGTCGTTGTCAAGCATGACGAACAAGTTGGCTTCGTCGCCCCAGACGTCCGCCTTTGCGGTAAAGGCTGCCTTTTCGTCGTTTCCCCTGCTGAAATCTCTTATACTCATAATGCGTATCTCCTTGATATCATATATGTATTCTTTTTCTGCCGGCTCGGGATGTCTGCCGCGAGTGTTCAGATACCCTCGCAGACGATACCGTTTTCCTCGTCGATCTCGATATGTATGCGGTGTCCCGCGAAATAATCGGGGTCGCAGCCCAGTTCGAGATAAGCCTGACAAGTGGCGGTGCTTTCGCCGAACTCAAAGCCCAAAGCTCTCGGGTAAAGGCTCGCCTTGAACTGCTCGGGCGTTACATTCACGCTGACGATCACGCCGTCTTCAAGCTCGACCTCAATGTCGTCATCGCCGCTGTCGCCGTCGCCGTCTTCGTTTTCGACAAGCTCATAGAGCCAGTCCGAAGCCAGCTCGTCGAGATGAGCGCCCGAAACGGTGGAATCCTTTACCGTCTCCGCGTTTTTTTCGATGAACGCAAGCTTTTCGTTTATCGCGGTAAGAGCCGCCGCAAGAGTTTCCTCGGTCTTGCCGAGCTCGTCCTCGAATTCGGCGTCCACGGATATTTCCGTTCCCCACAGGGCAGTCTTCCCCTCGAAGTCGGTATAGCGCGTATCGCCGCGTTTAAAATCGTTTATGTTAAGCATTTTTACTCCTTATTTCCATTACTTTCCTTTATAGTGATGTAAATGAGCATTTATAATAGCAAATTCTCACAGGTTTGCAATGCATTGTAGGGCGGGGGCTTGCCCCCGCCGTCCTCCTGCAAAACAGAACGGTTTTGCAATGCTTTGTAGGGGCGCACCCATGTGTGCGTCCGTTTGGGGGAAATGCGATATTCGCGGGCGCACACGCAGCTGCGCCCCTACAATAATTGTTAAACCGTTCGGTTGGCGTGGACACGGCGGGGGCAAGCCCCCGCCCTACATTGCATTAATACAATGTAGACAAATTGTTCGACCTGTAAATGCTCATTTATAATATCAGCAAATGATTACGCCCTCTTCGCTCTCGGTAAGTTCGCCGAGAACATACGCGGTCTCGCCCGCGGCGGTGAGCGTTTCTATCGCCTTGTCAACGTCGTTCTTGTCAACAACTACCGTCATGCCGACGCCCATGTTGAACGTGTTGAACATATCGCGCTCGGGTATCTTGCCCGTTTCCTTGATAACGTCGAATATCGGCAGAACTCTTACGGCGCTGCGCTCGATCTTCGCAGAAAGACCCTTCGGCAGCGAACGCGGGATATTCTCGTAGAAGCCGCCGCCCGTGATGTGCGAGATGCTCTTGACGTTCACCGCGTCAAGCAGGGCGAGTATCGGCTTTACGTAAATCCTTGTCGGGGTGAGCAGCACGGTACCGAGCGCCGCGCCTAAGTCGGCGTTGTGACGCGCTAAATTCTGCTCGTTTACGGTGAATACCTTTCTTACGAGCGAGAAGCCGTTTGAATGAACGCCGCTCGAAGCGATGGCTATCATAACATCGCCCGCCTTCTGAGTGTCGGGCTTTAACATCTTGTCTCTGTCGGCGATGCCTACGGTAAAGCCCGCGAGGTCGTATTCCTCCTCGGGCATGAGCCCCGGGTGCTCCGCGGTCTCGCCGCCGACAAGAGCGCAGCCCGCACGAACGCAGCCCTCAGCCACGCCCGAAACGATAGAAGCTATCTTCTCGGGGATATTCTTTCCGCAGGCTATGTAGTCGAGGAAGAACAGCGGCTTCGCTCCGCAGCAGATAACGTCGTTTACGCACATCGCCACGCAGTCGATACCTACGGTGTCATGCTTGTCCATAAGGAACGCGAGCTTGATCTTCGTGCCCACGCCGTCGGTGCCCGATACCAGCACGGGCTTTGTGATGCCCGTCAGGTCAAGTTCGAAAGCGCCGCCGAATCCGCCGATACCGCCGAGAACTCCCGCGGTCATCGTCCTTGCGACGTGCTGTTTCATCAGTTCCACTGCCTTGTAACCGGCGGTAACGTCAACGCCCGCCTCCTTGTAGCTTTCAGAAAAACTTTTCATAATCTAATTCCTTTCAAAGCTGCGGCTTATTAGTCCGCTGCGTAATTATCAAACCAATATGCGGCAAATTCTTCCTCTATGCCCTTGCCGAAACGAGATGCCTTGTCCGATGTGAAAAAACGGTAGCTGCTGCCTTCGGGCAGCTCTTCCATTTCCTCGCCGAGCATAAACTTAAATACGATAGGGTAATTCTGATTGAGGTCCATTTCCGAGTTGTTGAGATTACTTTCTTCCGCATTGAGCCATTCCCGCGTATCGGAGCCTTCGTTTTCTATGTAAGTATAAAGATGTTCCCCGCTTTTGTGGAGATGGCTTTTCGTCCGGCAAAACAGCCTGTCGCGCCCGTATCTTTTGTAAAGACGGTAGCTGCGGAAGCTGTATTTTCCGGTCTCGCCGTTTTTGAAAACGCGGAAAACTATTTCCTTGTTCCGCAGATGCCATACTATTTTCGCGGGAGTGACGGGTTTAAGCTCCTTAAAGCCGTTCTGCTCCGCGACAGAAAAATTATTCTTTCGATCCATTCACAGTCACCCTTGTCTGTCATGCGCCCGTAAGCATTTCGGTTAGCTCCTGAGGGGTCTCCGCCGTGTAAAGAGCGCCCGATTCTTCGGCTTCTTCTTTTCCGCCGTACCCCCACAGCGCGTACAGGCAGTCAAGACCCGTCTGTCTCGCACCGATTACGTCGAACTTTCTGTCTCCGATCATCAGCACGCGCCCGCGCTCGGGATTTCCGAGATTTTCAAGCACATATTCGATGACCTCGTGCTTTTCGTTGCGCTCGCCGTTCACCAGCCCGCCGCCGATAAATTCAAAATATCCCGAAAGCCCGAACTTGTCGAGTATCCTCACCGCGAAGACCTCGGGCTTGCTCGTAGCGACAGCCAGCCGATATCCCGCGGCTTTCAGCGCCGAAAGCATTTCCGCAATGCCGCCGTAAACGGCGTTCTCAAAAAGCCCGACCGTGCCGTAGCGTTCGCGGTAGAGCCTTACCGCCTCCTGCGCGTCCTCACGGGTCATTCTGCAGAAATCAATAAAGCTGTCGATAAGCGGCGGTCCCACGAACCGCAGCATATTCTCGGGCTCGGGTCTGCCCATTATGTTCAGCGCGTGGCGGGCGCAGTTAAGTATGCCCGGCGCCGAATCGGTCAGCGTGCCGTCAAGATCGAACAGCAGTATGTCGTATTTTTTCATTAATACTCCTGTTATGTATCGAGTGATATATCGTGCCAGTCGTTTTCGTCCGAAGTCAGCCATTCCAAGCCTCGCCGCCGTTCGTAAACGACTTCCCCGTTGAGATCGCCCGTCTCGGTATCGGGGCGCAGACGTTTTTCAACAACAGCCCAGTGATAGCGGTAATAAAGGTCGAGCATATCGAGTATCTCGCCCTTGCTGCGCAAACTGCATTTTGCCTTGAATTCGTCAAGGCTTTCGCACGACGAAACAAGATCGACGGCTGTCTGACAGTCGCAGATGTCGTCGGCTTCGGTAATATCGTCCACAAGCCCCAGCGCCCACACGAGCGCCCAGTAACATTCGTATTCCCACACCACATTGACGATCTCCTGCTCGGGAACGTCGGCTTCTTCGCTCGAAAGAACGCTCTCGCCGAAACCTACGACCGCGCTTTCCGTCCTGTTAAGGCAGTCCTTAACGCCGAATTTATCGAACAGTTCGATGCAGAACCGCACGTTTTCGGGGTCGATATCCTCCGCAGACAGTTCAAAGGCGACCTGCACGGAAATAAGCGCTGCGACCGCACGGCGACAGACCGCGTCAAGGCTTCTGAGCGAACACTCCTCCTCGGTCTCCGCGCAGGGCAGCCACTCGTTTACGGCTATTCCCTTTTCGGTGAGGATTTGTTCGGAGCGCTTTTTTCGCTGCTGCTGTTCGTTCATATCACAGTTCCTTTATCTGCTCCTGAAGAGCTTTTTCCTTCGCGATAACGCCGTCTACCATGTTCTGCTTGGCGGCTTCGAGCTTTGCGGCAAGCGCGTCGTCGGAGAGCGAGAGCATCTGTATCGCCAGGAGAGCCGCGTTTTTGGCGCCGTTTACCGCGACCGTCGCAACGGGG
>JAILFF010000159.1 GCA_024697705.1 Ruminococcus sp. | reverse complement strand
ACAGCTTTTTGATGTGCTGTATGACAGAGCGAATTTCAAGTACGGCGGGCGGCTGCCTGTTCATGTGCGCTGTCTGCTCGATGAGTTTGCGAACGTCGGCACAATACCGCGTTTTGAGGAGCTTTTGGCTACCATGCGTTCAATGGAAATATCTGCGAATGTCATAATTCAAAACCTTAGTCAGCTCAAAAAGATGTACAAGGACAGCTGGGAGAACGTGCTCGGTAACTGTGACAGCCTGCTGTTTTTGGGCGGTCAGGAACCTACGACCTTAGAGCATATATCAAAAACACTCGGTAAGGAAACCATTGATACCCGTTCCCACAATAGAACGAGAGGGCGGCAGGGGTCAACATCTGAAAACGACGGAATACTCGGACGCGAGTTGATGACAGTAGACGAATTGAAGGTAATGAAGGACAACGAGTGCATACTTTTTGTCCGCGGCATTTTTCCTTTTTTCTGCAACAAGTTCAAGATCGAGCGACACCCGAATTACAAGCTGTTGGAGGACTTTGACGATAAGAACGCTTACCTCATTGGTGACGTAAATACCGTGAAGTTCGATCAGGCGGCGGAGTCCGATGACGATGACCTGCACAGCGAGCCGGTAGATGATGATACTCCCGAACATGAATCAGTTCCCGCAAAAATGGATAAATATGATGAGCTTGATTGTCGTGTGGAGAGTGTCGATGTCGGCTCGGAACAGCCGCACAGCCGTATTGCCGAAATGCAGGCGGCAAAGGCAATGATGAACAAAATACCGAAGCAGCCCGAAGATGGAGAGCCGGAGCCTGCGAAGCTCGATGGTGGGGAAACCGTAGTAACAACAGAGCCGATATTTACAAAGGACAGTGATTTCATCGGGGTAGATGATGAAAACTATCTTGATGATTATTACGATGATTTTTGAAAAATAGTAGGAGTGATGTTAATTGAAGTTTTTGACAGAAAAGATCACCTCGGTAAAGAATGCGGTTATCGAGGATTTTACAAGCAACAAGAAGCTGACAGCAGATCAGCGTGACAGAAAGCGTACCCGCATGATTGGGAGGATAACCGCAGGAATGATGGCGGTGATGATGCTGACTTCCATGTTCGGTATCACCGCTTTCGCAGACGCGGGCGGAGGCACAGGAGGCGGTGACGGTGTTTCGACATTCAACACTGTTATCGAGTTCATAGTCGATTGGGTAGCGCGTATCGGTCTTGTGGTCGGCTTTATCGGCGCGGTGCAGTTTGCGCTGGGCTTCAAGGACGATTCCGCGGACGGTAAGACTCGTGGACTTATGTGTCTTGCCTCCGGTTTTATCGTGTACGCAGTCGCAAAGGCTTACAGTATGTTCACCATGTAAGCACCGCCCGTCTTGAAATGGGGTGGTGATAAATGTCAATAATCGAGTGGGATACCGTCAAAAATTGGGTGTACGACTGGCTGTGTATGGTGAATAATTCGTTCGATACAGCCATGAACGCCCTGACGATCTCCCCGTTCAGCTCGTCGATAACCGCCATTGATACAGCTCTGGCGGCTGTCGAGGGCGTGGCGCTGGTGCTGGTCTCGTTGTTCTTTGCGATGCAGCTTTGCAACGAGGCTATGCTCCTGAAAATACAATCATACGAACAGGTATTCAAGATATTTTTCAAGTTCATCTTAGCCAAGGTGATAGTTCAGAACGCCCGCGGGCTCATGGGGATAATATTCACGAGCTTCAACGGGATAGCGTCGGGGCTGGCAAGCGGGACATACGGATTTTTGTCCGGCTACGGCACCGACGCGCTGCTGACAAAGCCCGATGATGCGGGATTTATGAACGTGAATTATCTTGTGAAATACCTTGAAACGCTGCCGACGTTCCTTATCCTTATGGGCGCCTGCTGGGTGATAAACCTTGTGCTCATAGGCAGAGTTTTTGAGATAGTCGTGTATACGGCGGTCTCTCCGATACCGCTTGCGACATTCGCCGCTGAGGGCTGGCACGATAGTGCGCGGTCTTTCGTAAAGAGCTATGCGGCGGTGTGCCTGCAAGGGCTGATCGTGGTGCTGATGTTCTATGCGTTCACGCAGGTCATGGACTTGATGGGCGGCATTGATTCGGTCGGGATCACGATAGTGGCACTGTCTTTGGCAATGGGTGTGTCCAAGTCGGGACAATGGGCGCGGCAGGCTGTCGGGTGCGGCTAAAGAGAGGTGATGTGAATTGCGTAAAAAGATAATCATAGCCGCTGCTGCAATAGTGGCAGCAGTAGGAACCGTTTTTGCGGTAAAGAAAGCGAGGAGATAACCGTGATAATTTTGATTTTTTTGATCTCGGGCGCAGCCGGGATAGCATACACGGCTCATGCGCTCGCCAAGCTCGACGATTTCTTTGACGAGGTGTACCTTTATGATAGAAATACGGATACCTAAAGAGATCAAGACCTACCGCGAAAAGCTGTTTTTCGGGCTGACGCTCAGACAGTGTATCTGTACGGCGATAGCGCTTTCGATATGCGTTCCGCTGTATATCTTCGGAAACAGATTTCTCCCGCAGGAGGCTGTGTCGTGGGCGGTAATGGTGGTCGCCGTACCGATCATGCTGACGGGGTTCTTCCGCTACAATGACATGAGTTTTGAACAGTTCGCAGGCGAGATGTTCCGCTTCAATTTCTCGGTTCAGAAAAGGATATATGAATATGAGCCGCCGTTCATGGGGTTCAGAAATGAGTATCTCGCGGAGGAAAAAGCGGCGGAGATGAATGCTAAGAAGTACAGGAAAAGGAAGTGAGAATAATTACTTCGAGTAATATAGAGAAAGAAACGGCTGCCGAGAGCACGACTGCGGTTACAACTTCCGCGGAGCTTTTGACGGAAGCCGAAACGACCGTGACCACTGTTCCGATAATGGAAATTGTCACGGAAACTACATACACAGAGGGAGTTGAAGAATATGAGCAGACCGGAGTATCGGAATATACGTCGTGGGAAGCGCCCTATTCCGGTCAGACCGCCGAGACCTCAGCCGCTGAAAGCAGTGAGGTCGCTGAGGAAGCTGAAAGCGCAGACGAGAGTGTATCGGAGGCAGGGATAGAAAAGGAAAGCTCTGTGGACGAGGTATCGGAAATAGAGAGCGAAGAAATATCCGAGACCGTCTCGGATATTGAACAGCCTGTCATAGCTTTCAATATGCAGCAGGCGCAGGCGTTTTCGCTAATCGCTGCGGCGTTCGGCGTTCTTGTAGCGGCGGCGGTCATGGTCGGCAAGGCTAAGAAACGCAAAAAGCAGAAGGACGATCTTTCGGCGCTTACCGCCAAGGAGCGTGACGAGATACGGCTTCAGGAAAAGAAGAAAAAGAAGCCGCAGGATAAGAAAAAGCGTATCAAGCGTAAGCCGCCCGAAACTGTTCAGCAGACAATGCCCTATCGCAAGGTCTGCGACGATTCGATAATTTTGGTCGATGAGGGCAGATATTCCAAGACATATCAGTTCGAGGACATCAATTACAGTATAGCCAAGCAAGACGAGCAGGA
>JAILFF010000153.1 GCA_024697705.1 Ruminococcus sp. | reverse complement strand
TGATGATATGCAGCTTTCCCAGCAGCCGGACAACACCGTGAGCAAGCTTTGTTGTAGCCGCTTTGAAGAACGCCAGCATGAAAAGCAGGACAATAACGAACGTATTTATCGCGAATCCGATAGGCACAAGGAAGGTCAGCGGTTTCAGCTCTCCCTCGGTGAACACCGGAAGCTTGAATACCAGAAATACCACCGAATACAGTGTCAGCGTGAACTGATACACTATAAACCGGCTGAGGAGCGCCGTCATCGCGGAGCCCAATTTCATTCCGCGCTTTATATAGGTATAAGCCTGCATGGGCTGTCCGCCGGAAGCGAACGGCGTTATGCAGTTGAAATACTGTCCTATCATTGTGACAAGCAGTGATGTCCTGAACGTGACCTTCGGGTCAAGGCTCTTTGCGGCAAGATGTACCGATATCGCTTCGCCGAACCAGTACACCACCATGCACATCACAGCCGCCATAAGAAACAGCGGATTGAGCTTACCGAGCGCGTTTATTATATTTTCGGGGCCTTCGGACATCAGCACGACTATCATTACTATGAACGCTATGCCGCAAATCAGAAGGTATATTCTGTTGGTCTTCTTTTTTCCCATTACTTCTCCCGTAGGTGTTTTATAAAGCTGTTTAACGGACTGTGCTTCCGTTAGGCACATCGCTGTCGAGGAATACCACACGCGCTGTGTCGCCGACATCACACGCGAGCAGCATACCCTGGCTTTCCTCGCCGCAGAGCTTTGCGGGAGCAAGGTTCGCAACAAAGATTATCTTCTTTCCGATAAGGTCTTCGGGCTTGTACCACTGTGCTATGCCCGAAACTATCTGTCTGCCGTGTCTGCCGTCGTCCACCTGTATTTTCAGGAGCTTCTTTGACTTCGCTACCTTTTCGCAGGCGGTTATCTCGCCCGTGCGCAGCTTTGTTTCGGCGAACTTGTCTATCGTGATGATACCCGCCTTGTCGAGATCCTCATCCTCACGGATAGTCTTCTGCGGGGTGAGCAGCTTGTTGAGCTCTTCTATTTCGGCATCAAGGTCTATTCTGGGGAACAGCACCTCTCCCTTGTGAACGGTAACGTCCGCGGGAAGTACGCCGAATACTGCGGCATTTTCGTATGTCACATCAGCTTCCTTCGCGCCTATCTGCTCCCACACCTTCGGCATGGTGGCGGGCATGAAGGGATAAAGCAGCGACGAGCAGAGCCTTATCGTTTCAAGCAGGTTGTAAAGCACCGTCGCAAGGCGCGTCCTGTTGGCTTCGTCCTTTGCCAATATCCACGGCGCGGTCTCGTCTATATACTTGTTCGCGCGGGAGATGACCTTGAATATCTCCGCAAGAGCGAGGGAATGCTGAGCCTCTTCGATATATTTTGTGACCGGCTCACGCAGAGCCTTTGCCATTGAGATAAGGTCGTCGTCGAGCGCGTCGGGCTGTCTGTCCTTTATGAGAGTGCCGCCGAAATACTTGTCAGCCATTGCGACGGTACGGGAGACAAGGTTTCCGAGGTCGTTCGCGAGGTCGGTGTTGATGCGGTTCACCATTATCTCGTTGGAGAAATTGGAGTCGGAACCGTAGGGCATATCGCGGAGTATCTGATATCTTACCGCGTCAACGCCGTATCTTTCACCAAGAATGAACGGATCTACAACGTTGCCCAATGATTTTGACATCTTCGCGCCGCCGAAGGTTATCCAGCCGTGACCGTAAAGGCGCTTCGGGAGCGGCAGATCAAGCATCATAAGCACTGCCGGCCATACTATCGAGTGGAAGCGCACGATCTCCTTTGCGGTCATGTGCATATCGGCGGGCCAGAACTTTTCAAAATCATTGTAGGTGTCGTTTTCATAGCCCAATGCGCTGATATAGTTTATGAGCGCGTCGAGCCACACATATATCGTGTGCTTTTCGTCAAAGGGAACGGGTATTCCCCATTTTACCGAGGTACGGGAGACGCAGAGGTCTTCAAGCCCGTCCTTGACGAAATTGTTTATCATTTCGTTGACGCGGCTTTCGGGGCGCAGATAATCGGTATTCTTAAGCAGATCGGTGACCTTTTCGGTCATTGCGGAGAGCTTTAAGAAGTACGCTTCCTCCTCGGCATCCTTGACATCTCTGCCGCAGTCGGGACATTTGCCGTCAACAAGCTGTGTCTCTGTCCAGAAGCTTTCGCAGTCAACGCAGTATTTTCCCTTATAGGTGCTTTTGTAGATATAGCCCTTGTCATGCAGCTTCGTGAAGATGCTCTGTACGGTCTTTATGTGACATTCGTCGGTGGTGCGGATATAGCGGTCATAGCTTACGTTCATGAAGCTCCAGAGCTTCTTGAAGTTTGCGACTATGCCGTCAACGTACTGCTGAGGGGTAAGCCCCTGAGCTTCCGCTTTCTGCTGTATCTTCGCGCCGTGCTCGTCTGTGCCGGTGAGGAACATCACCTCATAGCCCTGCATACGCTTGAGACGCGCTATGACATCACACGCGACGGTGGTATAGCAGTGTCCGATGTGGGGATTTCCCGACGGATAGTAGATAGGCGTGGTAATATAGTAAGTCTTGCTCATTTTATCGGCTCCTTTTCCGGAAAATACACTTTCGGTGTTCATTTCGCTCCGATAGTGATAATAAATTACCTTATATTATATCACAAATGCGCTGTCTTGGCAATATGTAAAAAATTTTATAAGAAAAATTTACATTTTTCACAAAAAAGACTTGATTTTTTTAAACATTTCTATTATAATATAAATAAGTATATTTTTGCGCGGCCTGAAGCTGCGCAAACAGGAACGAATACCCCGCCGTACACCTTGTATCGCGCTGTACCTTTCCTTAAGTACAGAGAGCAAAGACGGCGGCGGCGGGCATGGCAGATGCCGCAGAAAGGACAGGTAAAAAATATGTCAAACAGATTGTTTCAGGGAGTAGTTCATCAGATGAGAGATACCGTCGG
>JAILFF010000003.1 GCA_024697705.1 Ruminococcus sp. | reverse complement strand
TATATAAGAATGTCAAAGCCACATCTGAACTTGTGAAAAGTGTGTTGAGTTTCGAGATAGGGAGTGTTGCTATCACTAATTTATCTGTACAAAATGGCGGACTGTTATTCGTTTGACTATTGTTAGATATTCACTTTGTGACTAACACCACTATAAAAGCGACCTCGCGGAAAACACCTTTCCCGCGAGAGCCGCTTTTGTCTTTATTATTCCTTTTCCTTGACAGTCTCCACAATATCCCACTTTTTCAGCGATTCCATAGCTACGATATGGCTCACAACTATGAAACTCAATACAATTACCGCCGTGAGGATATACTCCCTTATGCCGTTGGCATAGGTATACTCTCGCGTGTCGGAACTCAGGTTCAGCAGGGATACCCTCGCAAGATAGCCGCCCGCCGCAAGTCCTATCACACAGGAAAAGACAAATTGCAGCAGCGACTGCACAAACCATTGCCGCGAAAGCTCCGAATGTTGGAAGCCCAGCGTTCGCAGGACGCAAAGCTCCTTCTTCTGTTCGAGCAGGTTCGTGTTCGTCGTGTTGATAATGATTATCAGACCGATTATTACCGCAAAGCCTATGATTATCCACGCCATCGCGTCGTAGGTGGCAAACGTCTTTTCGTCGCCCGACCGCAGAACGCTCGTGAATACGTTGAAAACATAGTCGTCACGGTTGATGAGGTACTTTATAAGATACTGCTCGTCCTCTTTCGCGATGTTGCAGAGCACGCACCAGAATTTCGCGTCGCCGAGCTCCTTTGACTGCTCTATCGAAATGAACTGCGACCGCGTGAACGACTGGAACGATATGGCGCTTATCCGCAGCTCGTGACCGTCTACGTCCACCATGTCGCCCTTTTTCACGCCGAGCTCGTCGGCAAGGTGCTTTTCGAGAACGATGCCCTTTTCGGGTATTTTGAGCAGATTTTCCTGCTCGTCGTAAATGCTTATCAGCTCGCACTCGGGAGACATGGCGTTTACGAGCGTGGAACGGCTGTTCCCGTTCGCCGATATCTCACAGCTGTAATAGTAAAGCTCGTTTACGTCCGAAAGATAGTCCCTCAGATTTAACTGATTCAGCAGATACCTGTCGGGCTTTTTCGAGAAAAATATCTGGCTGTCGTAATGCGCCCTCATATCGTAGTATTCGTGAAGCATATGGTTTTTCGAGGTGATGAAGGCGTATGCCGAAAAGATCATCATTACCGAAGACGATATGCATATCACCGAGAACGCGAAACGCGCCTTGTTTCGCAGCAGCGAGGTTATGCAGAATTTTCCGAGCGGCGAAAGCAGACTCGTCGCCGCCTGCAAGAGCTTCGGCATTTTGCTGCTTGCGGGCGCGGGACGGCTCATCGCTTCGGAGGGGAGTATCTTTCCGATGACGGTCGTGCCCATCAGCGTCGCAAGCTGCCCCGTAACGATGGTGAACAGTGCCGCGAGCGCTACCGTTGACGGCTCGACGAGGTAATCGTAAAACGGCAGCGAGAAGAATCTCTTGAAGTAGCCGCCCGAATACCGTATTACCCCCATGCCTATCCCCGTGCCGACAAACACCGCCGTCACCGACGAGATCAGGTTGATGATACAGAATATTATCCTTACCTTGCCGACCGTGAAGCCCAGCGCTCTGATTATGCCTATCTGCCGCCTGCTCTGCTTTATCATCAGCGACATGAACAGGAATACAACAACAAGCGTTACAACAAAGAACACGACGGGCATGAACTTCGACATCTGCTCGATAGGCTGCACGTTGATGTCGATACGCTGCTTGACCGACGAATCCTCGTAGGTGTAGCTGCTTTTTATGCTGACGCCGCTGTTTTTCTTAAGAAGCGCCTCGACCTCTTTGAGCGATTCCTCGTGATCGTACCCCTCCTTGAAGGTGATAAGAAGCTGATCGCAGAGATAATCGTAGCCCTTGAACTTGTTGAGATCGTTCTGCATCTTTTCGATCTCCTTGCGGGTATCGGCAAAACGCATCCTCGTATCGTCCCGGGTGTCGGAGAGCTTTTTCTCGTTTTCCTCTATGTCGGTCTCGGAGCTTGTGAGTTTTTCCTTGTCCTCTTCAAGCTCTTTGTTTATTTTTTCGATATATTCGTCGTATCTGGCTTCTTTTTCGTCGAGAGCCTTTCCGCTCTCCTCGATATCGAGAAAGCCCTGCTCGGTCTCGGAGATCAGGATTCTTACGCCGTCGATGCCGTTCTTGACCCTTGCGTAGTCCTCTATGAGCTGACGCTCACGCAGTTCGAGAAGCGCCGTATCGGTGCGCGAACCGCTGCCGCTGCCGTTTAAAAGCTCCTCGCGCTGAGTTTTCAGCTCCTTGCGGGTCTCTTCAAGCTCGGCAAGCTGCTTTTCGTACTCGGCGAGCTGCGTTCCCGCGCTGTCGCGTTTGTTTTGCAGAGCGGTCTTGCTGTCGGCAAGCTCCTTGCGTTCCTTTTCGATGTTTTCTTTTTCGCGTTCAAGCTCTTTGAGCCTTTCGGCGCGTTCGGTTTTCCGGGTCTCGTAGGTCTTCTTATCGGTGTCTAAATTATCCTTTGCGTTTTTAAGGCTCTGTTCGGCGTAATCGTACTGCTTTACGGCGTCCTTTTCGGCGTCTTCGAGCTTATCCATCTGCCTGCCGAGTTCTTCCTTGGCGTCGATATTGGACTGATTGACCTCGTTTCGGAGTATCTTCTCCGAGCCGTAAACATAGCCGAAGTCCGAGTTGCTCACTCGCGTTTCCTCGGTAGGCTGCGCAACTATCGTTTCGGGCATCGAGATAAGCGCCGAGATGAAGAATTCGCGGTAATCCTCCCCGATGCGGAACTTTACGATGTCGCCCGCCTTTATGCCGTTATCCTCCGCGAAACCGACCTCCATGTAAAGCTCGTCAAGCCCCGAATAGTTCTGCGCTTTCTTCCAGAAATAGAACGGCTGAAAATCGTCGTCGCGAAACGAAAACGCCCTGACGGAGATTATTCTTCCGTCTGCCCGCTCGAACGTCGAATCTGCGAACATTCGTGCGACCAAGCTGTCGATACATTCACAGCCGTTAAGCTCGTCCAAAATATCCTTGTTATTGACATTTGTGGTAATAACGGCGTCGGGGTAGTGGTACTCCCTGACGTACCTGTCCATTGTTTTGGCAAGAGACTTCCGCGTTCCCGAAATGCCGATAATGATAGCGCAGCCCAGCGCCGAAACGATCATAGTTGACAGCATGAGCTTCCAGTATTTCTTTATCAGAGCGCGGATCATTAGAGATATCATGCCGTTACCACTCTATCCTTTCCGCGGGAATAGGTTCCTCGTTGATCTCTGTCTCGATTATCTTTCCGTTTCTGACATGGATAACTCTGTCAGCCATTCTTCCTATCTCTCTTGTGTGGGTAACTATCACGACGGTCTGCCCGTGTACGCGGGAAAGCTTTTCAAGCTCGATAAGTATCTGCTTGCCCGTTTCATAGTCGAGCGCTCCCGTCGGCTCGTCGCAGAGCAGCATCCTTGCGTTTTTCGCCAGTGCCCTCGCGATGGAAACACGCTGCTGTTCGCCGCCCGAAAGCTGCGTGGGATATTTGTCTTTTTTGTGCCCGAGCCCCACAAGCTCCAGCATTTTTTCGACTATCTGCGGGTCGGCAGCCCTGTCGGCGGTCAGCGACACGTTTTCGTAAGCCGAAAGCTCGGTGATAAGGTTGAACGACTGAAAAACAAATCCCACCTTTTCCTTGCGGTACTTTGTCAGACCCTTGTCGCGCAGGCGGCAGAGGTCCTGTCCGTCAACCATTATGCTGCCCTTATCGGGCTTATCCATGCCGCCCAGCATATTGAGCAGCGTACTTTTTCCGCTGCCGCTGCTGCCGAGTATCACCATAAGCTCGCCGTCGAATATCTGCATTGATACTCCGTTCAGAGCCTTGACCTGTCCCTGACCGCTGCCGTAGGTCTTATAAAGCCCGTTCGCTTCGAGAAATACCTCTCCCATTATGGTTTGTCACGCTTTCCTGTATTATTACATCGCCTTCATAAGCGAAATAAGCTGTTCCCTGTTTCTTATCACTCTGAGCGCCTTTATCTGATTTACCGGGATACCGTTTTTAACTTTCTGATCTCTTATCTTCTGATACGAGCCCTTTTTCATGACGTATACCGCGGTATCGGCAATATCTCCGCACTCGCCGTGCAAATGTGCGTAATCGACGTTCACCTCGGAAAGTATCGAATCGAACATCTCGGGCAGCTGCACCTTTACCTCGTTGGAAAGCTCGTCGGCTGTCTCTATAAAGAGCATTATTCTTCCCGGAGTGTGGTCGTTGTCGGCATAAAGGCTGTAATCGGTTATCTGAACGCCTATCTTCTTTTCAAGCAGACGTATCGACTCGGCGGCGTGTTCCGTCGTCATGTGCATACCCGCAAGATTTATTACCTGCTCCTTGCGGTAGGCATATCTCAGCGTGGGAGCCTTTCCGATAAAGCCCGTTATCTTTACTATGTCCTTTATGCGGTAGCGGTAAAGACCCGCCTCGTTGGTCACGATAAGTTCGTAATGCTTGCCCGCTTCGATCTCGTTCATCAGCAGCGGACGCCTGCATTTGCCGTCCTCGGGGATAAACTCAAAGAAGCCGCTGTTCGGCAGAAGCATATAATTCGTATCCTCCGGCTTTAAAGTAGTGGCGATAACACATTCCGAGGAAGCGTACAATTCGTAGTTGAATTTGATCTTGTCTCCCGCGTAGTATCTCATCTTCTCGCCGAAAGGAGCGAACTCTCCGGTCCCTACGCCTATAATGAGCGTCATTCTCTTCCACAGCTTCGGTATAATGCCCTCGGTGCTTCCCGAAGCGAACGCCTTGGTTATCTCGGCGGCGCGGGCGGGAGCGGGAGACAGCTTTCTTTCAAGCTTTCTTCTCATGCTTTCGGGCATCGTTACCGAACGGTCGATGGTACCGGTCTGTATATCGTTTATGAGCATACCGCGGTTCTCGATGATATATGACATTATATCGGTAAGCGAGGAAAGGAACACGCACATCATATAAACCATGTCCCTGTCCTGGAGCGCATAGCGTGCCTTGATGTACCTCATATCGACTTCTTCCTTGGTGCCGAATATCTCCCTCGGCAGACAAGTGATGTAAGGCAGGAACGAAAGTGCGCTTCCGATGACGTAGCCCGATATATAGCCTGTTCTTATGCCGCTCGGTGTATCGTCGGTGGCACATTCGATCATATTCATGCCCCGTCCGTAAGGGATACCCTTGAATTTTTTCTTCATTTCGTCATGAAGGTTCGAAAAAAGCACGGCGCCGCTTCTGAGACTGTGCATATAGGAATTTCTCGTAAGAGGTATCATCTTCATCACGTTGATGGTGCCGGAGGTCTTGGCGAAGTAATCCACCTTGTTCCCGGTGATAAGTCCCTGCTCGCCCGTCTCGACCATTCTGTCTATGTAAGGCTTGTAATCCTCGTAGCTTGAAAGCGGAACTTTTTTCTGATATTCGCGTATGCTGTGTATTTTGCCGAAATCGTATTTTCTGCCGTATTCGGTGTCCTTGCTGCATCTGAGCTGTTTAAGCAGAAAATTCCTGCTGTGCGAAAGGGCGCGTCTGCTTTTAAACAGATATCTTGCTTTGCAGAAATGCCCGTAAGCGAACAGTCCGTTAAGTATCAGCATATTTATCACTTTTTCGTATAATTTCATTCCGATCTTCTCCTACTGATGTTTTTCTTTTTTATCATGCATTTCGTTTGTTATTTTACTTTAACGATCTTCATCGGCTTGTCAACAGCTAACTTATACTGTCTGGAATAATCCAAGCCCGTGCTAATAAGCATAGTCCTCTCGGTGCAGTTGTAGACCGAGCTCCAAAGCGTGCCTATATGGTATATCTTGTATTTAGAGAGAAAATATACCTTGCACTCCTCCAGGAGCTTCATGGCTTCCTGCTCTGTCATGATGTTATTTTTCTTTAAAGCGCAGTCCATACGTTCAAAACGGTCTCTGCCCTTTTCCCTGCACTTTCCCGAAGGCGTAAGGAAGAAATTGGTAAGCTTAAGGTTATATCCCTGATCTGCCTGACGGTAAACGTACATCTTGCCGTCAACGTATTCGACGATATTGCTTACTCCCGCCGCGTCGGTGAACTGGTAGTGATAGCAGGCGCCGAGCAGATCGTGCATTTCGTGCCTTTGCAGAAGCTCGACGGCTTCGTCGGCGGTGGCACAGGTATCGAGCACCGCCCTGAGCGCGACATTCACGGTTATGGGCGGCTTGCCGTTATTCTGATGCGTGGGCTTGGTAATAAGCATTAATATAGCGGCGCACAAGCCCTTTTCGTTAATGCCGTCCATGCTGAGATATGGAGCGCCCAGCGCCCGAAGCGGTCGGCGGGAACGCCTTATATCGGCGTAAATCAGATGGTTCTGATTTACCATCGCAAGACTGCGGTAGCCCTCCTTGGGGTGCGTCCACATCGCCATGCATTTCGCCATCCTGTAATCAAAATTGCGCCCCATGATTATCTGCCCCTCGGGAGTGACGGCGTTGAACGTCGAGCAGCCTCCGGGACCCGCAAGCGGATTGGGCAGCAGTTTCGGAGAGTGTATATGTTTTTGTAAATATCGCACCTCGCTGAGAACGGTATTTCCGCCTTCCGCAAGCATACCCTTCAAATTGTAATCAACATGATAATCCATTATGCAGAAGTGTTTGTTTATTGGCTTTATCGAAGAAAGCGTTTTGTTTACCGCTTCCTTCATGACTTTTCTTTCATCTTTCATATTCTCATCTCTTCATGTAATTATTGTTATACGCTATGTAGGGCGCGGGCTTGCTTCCGCCGCCCCCCTTCCCAAGACTTTTGGTTTGCCCTCACTTGCGCTTCCGGGTCGGCTTTGTGATCTTATACATCGGATAATTCGTGCCTTTGAGCGCTTCACGCACTATCTTTTTCGTATCCTTCCCGAACAAAGGTCCGTGCGTCTGCTGGTGCATTACTAACGAACCGTTCGTTAAATTAGGCTCGATAAGCACCGGCTCGCCGTCCTCGTCAATGGTAACGTCCCATGAGATCAGCTGAAAACACGGCAGCATCGGATGCGCTCTCCTGACCATTTCGACCGCACGCTCAAAGGACGGTATCTGATACCCACCGAACACTAAGCCTGTTTCGGGGTCTTTCAGAATGTACTCCGTGCTGTTTACATGGTAGGCACGCGGCATCAGCTTTCCGCTGCTGTCAATGCCGCAGAAATACCCGCCGCTTTTCAGATTATCGGCAAACGCGCCCTTCGCGCCTATCTTCTGCGCGGCTGATAAGACCTTCACTCCCTCCGCTGTCAGCAGCGTGATGATCCTGAAACAGTTTACCGATGTGGGATTGAGCCTCGCCAGCGCCTCATGCTGACGGACAGCCTGCTGTATTATTACGTCGCCGCTTATCCCTGCAAGCTTCCTTTCCGCCGCCTCGCCGACGGTCTCACCGGGCTTTTCGGGAATTATCCGATAAACACCGTGTCCGCCGCATGAATCATACGCTTCCTTGATTATCACTTCGCTGTGCCTGTTAAGCTCCGCAATAAGTTCATCGTGCGTTATCGGCTCCCACTCGGACGAGAGCCATATCCCGTTCATGCGGAGCGCTGCCGTCTTGGGCTGACGTATCCCCGGAAACAGCTTAACGAACAGACATTTGTTCTCCAGCCCGACCGCCTGTGCGCGGCTGTTCAGATACGGGTCTACATAGCCGAAATACAGCTCCTCCGTAATTATCTCAGGGTGAAATTCGCCTGTCGCGGCGAGCATCTCCCGGTGAGTGAACGTGCTGACTTTATAAGGATAGTAATACTGACGGACAGCCTTTGACTGTTCGCCTGTCAGCCCCGGAAGAAACAGCACTTCTTTGAGCTTGTTCATTATATCTGCGGCGGTAACGGTATTTCCGGTGGTAATGCTGTCTATCATCTTTCTGTTTTCGACGAGAAAGGCAAGGTCTTCTATGACATTGAGCCGCTTTTCGACCGCCTCACGAAGAAAGCTGCCGATACTCTTGTTCTTGTTCTTTTTCTTTTTCATTTTCTTCGTTCTCCTGTTTTTGTTTATCCGCGTTTCTTCTGCCGATAAGGTTGGCGACCGCGCCGACTATCAGCCCGAGATAGTAGCTCATGAAACGCCATATCATCATGACCGCGAGCAGCGTAGCACCCGGCATCATGCTGCCGAAGTACAGTCTGAAAATGCCCTCCTGCGCTCCCGAAGCGCCGGGCGTAGGCATATACGCGGCTGAAATATACTGGCAAAATCCCATGCTTAAGATCTCGCCGTAGCTCGAACCTTCAAGCCCGATGCCGCGATAGGCAAAATACAGTATCGAGGAAAGCGCCATAACGTAAACGGTGCCGAAAAACAGCTGTCTGAATATCTCGATCTTGTGATTTTTCAGGTGAGTCATGCTGGTGTGGAACTTATCCGCGGTGCGCTGCATACTCTCGATGGTCTTCTGCGGATTTTTGATAATGTGGAATTTCTCGGCGAGCTTGCCTATCAGTTTGACGATAAGCTCGACGGGCTTTTTGCTGAAACAGAAAAGCAGCCACAGTATGACGAGGGCTACATTATAAGTAAATCCCATTATAAGGAACGGAATGTACTGCCCGAGATTCTGCGTTATGAAATCACGGTAGAATATCCCGAACCCCGCTAAAAGCACCACGCGCATAACGTGCCACGCAATGAAAAACGAAGCGATAGCCGAAGTACCGATGCCCACGGGTATGCCGAATTTTGTCAGATAGGCTATCTGCATCGGCTGACCGCCCGTCGCGCCGGGGGTGATGTTCGAGTAGTAGATAGCCGTCAGCATCGACGAAAGAGAATCTCTCAGCCGCAGGTGATAGCCCTCCCTTTTGAGGAACGAGCAGACCGCCATCGAGCCCGCCATCATATAAATGAAATAACACAGCACACATAGCGCCATGCAGAGCGGGTCGGCGCTTAAAACCGCGTTGACCGCTTTCGGCAGATTTCCGCTTACCATACCGATTATCATAACAGTAGTAAGCGTGACTACTATTATAATAGGACCGAGCCATTTTTTCAAAAATCCCTTCATAAAATATCTCCCTTGTTTCATAACAGATATCTCAATATATTCTATCCAATCCATTTAATTATACAACTTTGCAAAACTGTTGTCAATAAAATGTTAATGAGTTGATTTGATATTTGTAAAAACCGACTAATAAATCGATAACATAAAACTCCTATTTTTCATTTTATCTGCAATATATCCGCAAAGGCATGACTTACGGCTTATTTCGACCGAGAAACCGTTAATTCCGTGTGATACGACCCGCTGACCGCTTAAATCCTATGCGTGTTCGTGATTTTTTCACGAATTTTTCATTGAAAATCTATCGTTTTTATGATATAATTATAATAAGGAGCACATGGAGGTGATAATGATGAGTCCGATAAGCCCGATGCTTTATAATACGAACAGCATATTTTCAACCGAATAGGAGGGATAATTTTGACCGTTGACACAAAAGAGGTAGTAACGACTATCGCATATCTGATCGGGGTAAGGCGCTCGACGCTTACGACCGTCTACGAGGAATGTTCCGAGCTTATCGAAAAGCTCTCCGCGGACAAGGACGCTAACGTTATTCGGTATCTCTGCAAGCTGCGGACGGCGCTTATGCAGCATTTCAAAAAGACCGACAACGCCATGCACTACGATCTGAAAAATCTTAAATCGCTCGAATGGTACGATAACGATAACATCAAACAGCTTGAAAAATGGGGATTTGAAATAATAAAGGCAAATTATCGCTCCGAAAAATATATGCTCGATTTCACTAAGCTGATAAACGAAAACATCGACAAATGCTCGCGGCTCTTCTACGACTGGGTGAACTGGCAGTACATCCGCGACCTGTTCTACGTGCCGAAGTATCAGAAGCCGAACGTTATGCGCGAGGAGTTCGGCAAATACATGGCGAACATCGACAGCTATCCGTTTCAGATGTATATCCACTGGCAGCCCGAGGAGCTCGGCAGCATAATCTACTCCGACCGCAAATTCTTGAAGATAATCTACTCGCAGCACGACGATTACTTCTCCGATTATACCAAGTACCGCGACGCCGACGCCGAAACGCGCAGCAATATCTACGACTTTATCGACGACTCGGGCAAGACTGCCATCGCCGTTGACTGCGAGAATTCCGACCCGTTCAAGCTGTACAGCGTGCTTAAGGGTCTGCACCCCGACGAGCTGGCGAAGATCGAAAAGATAGCGCTTTACGACGACCCGAACACTACGGCGGGCTGGGACGGGCTTGCGGCGTTTACCGACATTCCCGTCGAACATATCGAGATAGAGCGCATAGCCGAGAACAAATCGCTCGTGGACGTTCGCATGACGGCGAGCGTGGTAAAGGACTTCTATCAGAACGGGATAACCTCGTTCATCATCGTTTCGAGCGATTCGGATTTCTGGGGTCTTATTTCGAGCCTGCCCGACGCGAAATTCCTTGTCATGTACGAATACTCGAAGTGCGGCGAGGCGATAAAGCAGGCGCTTACCGAGCATGACATCTACTACTGCGCCATAGACGATTTCTGCACGGCAGGCAACGAGGAGCTGAAAAAGGCGGTGCTGTTCGCGGAGCTGAAAAAGCATCTGCCGAACATCGTAGGCGAGGAGCCGATGGCGCTCACCCGCCGCATATACGAGGAAACGAAGGTAACGGCGACCATCAAGGAAATGGAAAATTTCTGTAAACGCTACGTTTCCACGCTGCGGTTAAAGCTCGTTGACGGAAAATTCCGGATCGTTATACAGGATTAAAAAATAACAGCCGGGTGCAGACCGGCTGTTTTTGTTTTTGGGAGAATGTGTTATTAGTAGTTGTCAAAAAAATGCGCTTCGTACTCCTCTCAATCGTCAAATTCTGTTTCATCTGCCATTTCAAACGCTTCATCATGATCTATACAGCTGCCGTTTTCATCATAATAAGGCAGCGCATTTGCTATGTCCGTTTCGATAATGCTGCTGTCGTCCTTATCCTTATTTTTTCATCGTCCCGATTCAAGCCGAAATACCCGACCGCCGTAATGCCGACAGCGCCCGCCACACAAGCCGCCGCGACGCCCGCCGTCGCCGAGCGAACGAGTGCTGCTCCCGCGTAAGCGCTCTTTACCTTGCCCGTGCCGACAAGCTTCCCGACAAACAGACCCATCGGCGCGAGCGCGAAGTTATAGCTGCCGCGGTACTTTTCAAGCTTGCGCCTCAGCTTATCGAGCGCGTTCTTTTTTCGCAGCTTGACCGCGTTTTCCGTAACGCCCGGCATCTCCGCTATCTCGGCGACGGGCTTCTGCCGATAGTAGCAGAGCACAAGGCAGTCGCGCTGTGCCTTCAGCAGGCTGTTGAGCGTTTTTGTCAGCAGCCTTTGAAGCTCGGCGTTCGCGGCGAAGTCCTCGGGCAGTTCAAGGCGGTCGTCCGCGAACTCGCGCTCGCTGCCGTCCTCGTCCGCAAAGGACGACATCGGGGCATAGCGCTCCGAATCTCGCTTTACCGCGCCGTTTACGGTCATGCACTCGTTGTAAGCGATCTTGTAGAGCCAGCTTTTGATCCCCGCGGGATTTTTAAGCTGACCGATATTTTTAAACACCGCGACAAACGTATTCTGCAAAACGTCCTCCGCCTGCGACTTGTCGCTTAAATGCAGTGTGATATATGAACGCAGCCCGCTCTCATAGGCATGGTATATCTCGTTGAACGCCGCGTGATCGCCGCCTGCTGCACGGCTGACAGTCTCCTCCGTAATGCTCCCCATTTTATGACCCCCGTAACTCATGATAACATTTTTACCTCAAAGTGTCAAGTGATATATATATGACCACGGAAATCAATTTTGCTCCATATGTTGGTAGTCTTGTAGGGGCGCACCTATGTGTGCGCCCATTTTTTTGAGTCAAAAGGCGCAGTTTGCGGGCGCTCACGGGCACGAGCCGTGGTTTGCATCAACAAGTTGATGCCGCAGAGCGCCCCTACAAAATTCACAAATATCGTTATGCGATTTTTGAAAATTGATTTCCGTGATATATGACCAAACAAGGCAGCAAAAAGTTTTAAAGAGTGTATAAACATTAAGGAAAATATCTGTGAATCAACATGACCGCACGACTTTCCGAAGCAAGCAAAAAAGGGGAGAGCTTTGCGGCTTTCCCCTCTTTTGCATTTTTCGTTTTCTTTTTTATTCACGACACTTCCGAGCCGATCTCCGTAACGGCGTCGGCTTCGGGCTTTACGGGCTTGGAATCTTCATCGGGAAGAAGCCCCTGCATAAAGCCGTCAAGCTCGGTACAGCAGACGTCTCCGCCGATAAGTATGCCGTCCTCGCCGATAAGGGTAAGCTGCATACAGTCGGGGTGATCGGGGTAATTATAGATATCGTAGGTATAAAGCTCCGCCGACTTACCCTTATGAGCAGCAAGGTCGAAGCCCTGTTCCTTTTGGAGCGCGTTATAGCCCTCATAGACGTCGTCGAACTGTTCGGGGATAGTGATAGTCTTATGAGAGGAAGGTTTATCGCCCGTCTGCCAGCCGAGTTCGGAGATAAGCGCCTGACGCTGCTGTTCGGTCTGCACCTTATAGACGCGCCGACTGCCCGAGATTTTTTTTGCCGCACCCGCCGCGGCGAGGACAGCCGCCGCTCCGATGGTAACGACTGCCAATGCAAATACGGTTCTGCTGAGTTTTACGGTTTTTATGTACATAAGCATTCCCTCGCTTCAAATAGGTTTGTCTATTAATATGCAAAGAAGGAAGGGAATATGCAAAAAACACAAAGTGAAGGCAAACCAAAAGTCTTAGGAAGGGTTCTGTCGGCTGTCGAGTTGCTTTTTTATATCAGCTTCGTTCCCTCATTATCAATCCGGAACTCATGCACGCTCCAACCCGAAAGCCCCGCGTTCGTCAGCGAAAACCGCATCTTCCCCGCGAAAAACTCGTTCTCCTCGTCAACTATCGCCATGACCGTCGGTCCCGCACCACTGATGTACACCCCATACGCCCCGTGCGTATACGCAATGTCGAAAACCTCGCGACACCGCGGTATCAGCTCCATGCGGTACGGCTGATGAAGCTTGTCATGTACCGCCGTCCGCAGATTCTCAAACTTGCCCGTCAGCAGCGAAGCCGAAAACAACGCCGCCCGCGAAAGATTATACACCGCGTCCCTGTGCGGAACTTCCTTCGGCAGACAGGCTCGTGCGTCCTCCGTCTTAAGCTCGAAATCGGGGATTATCGCCACGAATTTCAGCTTCGTGTACACCTCCTGCTTCACCCAATGCACCCGCCGTCCGTCAAATACCGCCGTAACGATTCCGCCCAACAGCGCAGGCGCGGTGTTGTCGGGGTGCCCCTCGATCTGCGCCGCAAGATCCACAAGATCGTCCGTCGTCAGCGGCGAACCGAGCAGCGTGTTCGCGCCGATAAGCCCCGCCACGATACACGCCGACGATGAGCCCAAGCCCCTCGCCATCGGAATGGTGTTCGTCTGCACGAGCCGCAGTCCGTCGAGCTTTTTCCCGCAGACCTCGAACAAGTCCTTCGCCGAAACGTAGATCAGATTGCGCTCGTCGGTGGGTATCGTGGCACCGTCCGCCGAAGAAATGTCCACGCGGTCGCACTCCTCCATCTCGACATAATTATAATAGGTAAGCGCCAGACCCAGCGCGTCAAAGCCAGCGCCGAGATTCGCGCTCGTGGCGGGTATGCGTATTTTTATTTTCATATTCTTATACTTCCCCCTCAGAAGCTTTCGCCGAATATCTTAACTGTCACTCTGCCGCCGCTCTCGGGCTCGATCATCGCCGTAAGCGGCAGACTTTCCCACTCCGCCGGCACGGGACTGTCGGTGACAACGTGCGGGTGAAGATCGCCGTCAATGCGGCTGCTGTTGTCGATGAATATACGGCAGGCGTTCCCCGCGCAGTCGGTGCCTTCGAGCATATATCTCGCCGAAAGCGTGAAAGCGCCGGACTTTTTGTCGAGCCGCTGAGTATCGACTCCCGTGCCGACAGTCTCGCCGTTAAAATATTCGCCGTGAGCCTTTGCGGTAAACGGCACCATATTCACTTCGGCATCGGCGCCCTTAACGCTCACGCCCTCCGCGCAGAGAACGTCTATTGTCAGCAGCAGTTTCATATTATTTTATCACCTTGCCGAGCAGCTCTTCGCTGTGCATCTTGATATGTTCGAGCATATGTGCGATGTTGCCCTCGCCCGCGTAGTGCTTGGGGTCGGAAAAATCGCGGCGCAGGTCTGTCCAGATAAGCTTGTTCTCGTCGCCGAACACCTTGAACGGCTTATTGAGCTTACCCACATAGACCTCCACGAAGCAGTCATCGAGCGGGTAGCAGAAGTCCATAAGGTGAGTGAGCTTTATATCCTCCTCGGTGATTCCCGTTTCCTCGCGCAGTTCGCGGTAAGCCGCCGCCAAGTGTTCCTCGTATTCCTCTATTTTCCCGCCGACGAGGTTCAGCAGACCCTTGTACGGGTCTTTGAGCCTCAAACACATCAGCCATTTATCGACATCGTGGTCGAATACCGCTATACAGTTATATCCCTGCATATCTTCTCTCCTTAACCGACAAACCGCACGAAATACGTGCGGTTTGAAAAATTATTAGCTATCCAAAAATCAAGCAAAACAGTTAATAGTGTAGAGTGATTGCACGAACAAGTTCGTGCAGTGAATAGTTAAGGAGCGCCTGCGGCGGATATATAAATTACGTCCGCGAAGCGGACACCGCAACTGTTCACTATTCACTATTCACTTTTAACTTTTTTATCACAGCAGTCTGATCTTGCTCTTGATATCGGCGGAATGTGAAAGCTGTTCAAGCTTCTCGTCGATAACGCCCTCTACCATCGTCGGGGTGATGAACGCAAGCTCGTTGTCGGGTCTGCCCGCACGCTCTATGTAGGTCAGCTTTCCGAAAAGCTCCGAGATCGCGGGCTTAAGCTCGTCGGCGTTGTCAGCCTGTATGCGCACATACATCGAGTTTTCCACGGTCTTGTACTTCACTACATAATCGTCGTCGGTGCAGTCGTTCCACGAGATCATTATCGAACGCTCCTTGTGCTTTAAGCAGTCGATGATATCTCCCACAACAGCCGAAGCGGTCGGCAGCTTGCCTGCGCCCTTGCCGTAGAACAGTACATCGCCTACGCCGTCGCCCGTAACATAAATTGCGTTATATACGCCGTCAACGCTCGAAAGCATATTCGACTTCGGAACAAGGCGAGGACTTACGATCGCCGATACCTTGCCGTCCTCCGCGGGTTTAACAGAGCCTATCAGCTTGATGGCATAACCCGCGTTCTCCGCGTAGGCAACGTCCTCCAGCGTGATATGCGAGATGCCCGAGCGGTGTACCTTTTCGGGATAGATGTGCTTGCCGTAAGCCAGCGAACCCAGTATGCATATCTTGCGGCAGGCGTCATGACCCTCGACGTCGGCGGTCGGGTCGTGCTCGGCGTAGCCAAGTTCCTGAGCCAGTCTCAGCGCCGTGCCGAAGTCCATCTGATCCTTTATCATCTTCGAGAGGATAAAGTTCGTGGTGCCGTTTAAAATACCGCTGATCTGCTCGATCTTGTTACCCGCAAGGCACTTGTTCAGCGGACGGATTATCGGGATACCGCCGCCCACGCTCGCTTCAAACAGATAGTTCACGTTATGCTCGTGAGCGATCTTAAGCAGCTCCGCGCCCTTTTCGGCAACAAGCTCCTTATTCGAGGTAACAACGCTCTTGCCCTTTTCGAGAGCAGCCTTTGTGAACTCATACGCGGGCTTAAGTCCGCCGATGACCTCGGCAACTACCTCGATCTCGTCGTCCTCCAGAACCTTGTTGAAGTCCTTGATTATCCTGTCCTCGAAGGGGTCGCCGGGGAAATCCCTGAGATCAACGATGTATTTAACGTCGCAATCCCTGCCGATCTTCTCCGAGATAGACTCGCGGTTCTTCTCAAAAAGCTCGACCGTTCCCGAGCCTACCACTCCGTATCCCAAAACAGCCACATTTTTCATGTTCTTTCCTTAACCTTTCTATTATCAATTATCAATTATCTGATCTTGTCAGGCATTTCGCACCGAATTTACCTCGATAACGCCGTCAAGCCTGCCGAGAGCGCCGCAAAGCTCTTCTCTGCCGCAGCTGCCGCCGTCGCGCCTTACCTGTATCTTCACGAGCGCCACGGAATCCTCGGGCTGCTCCTGATTTATCTTGATGATATTCATACCGAGATTGTAAAGCTCGGAAATCACCGCCGAAAGCACGCCCTGTCTGTCGTGGAGCTTGAGCCCCAGCGAAAAGACGTTATCGGACGACTGTTCCTCGTACAGAAACACGCTGTCCTTGTACTTGTAATAAGCGCTCCGCGAGATACCCACGATACGGCAAGCCTCCGAAGAAGACAATTCCGACGAGGCAGCCCGCAGCTCCTTTGCGCGAAGCACCTTGACTATTACCTCGGGCAGCACATCCTCCTTTACCACCACAAGGCGCGGGCGAGAGGAACCCTCCATAACAGTCCACCTCCCAAAAACACCTGTTTTTGTCATGTACACAATGTATTATACCACTAACCGCGGCGCTTGTCAAGAGATGACACATTTAATTAATAATTAACAGCGTTATGATTTACATTTCATACTATTTTACTGCCAATCTTGTCTAAGATGCGATAATGAAACAGTAAACGTGTCCACTAACCACTATATTTGTAGGGCTGGGGCTTGTGTCCCCCGCCTTCCTTACAATGCTCGCCCCTACATAACAGCGCTCTTCATCACCGTGAGGATATTTCACCGCTTTGCGCCCTCGTTGCACGAAAATCGCTGCGCTCTTTCGTGCAATAAAATCGGCAATTCACTTGTTCCCGCTCACTCTTGCAGATTCTTTCGCTTCTGCCTTTTTGGGAGCTTTTCTCTGAATTGCCGATTTTATTTTTGAGCTATTCACTTTGCTTTTTACCGTAAATATGCAAGCGCCGTCGGCTTTTGTGGGGGAAACCCTTCTGAAGAAGGGTTATCCCCCACACCCCCTTCCTAAGACTTTTGGTTTATCCTCACTTTATGCGCAGTCTTTCCGCCTCTTTTTCATCGGGAGTGACATAGACCGTCCGCTGATCGGTGAAGATCACCATGCCGGGCTTGGCTCCGTTCGGCTTCTTCACATTTTTGATAAGCGTGTAATCGACGGGCACCTGCGAGCTTTGTCTGCCCTTCGAGTGATAAGCCGCCAGCCTTGCCGCCTGCATGATGGTGTTTCTCGGCGGATTGGGGTCCTTGCCGTTCGTGACGATCACCGTGTGCGAACCCGTGATATCGTGGGTATGCAGCCAGATATCCTGCTTGGCGGAATCCTTCAAGGTCAGCTTGTCGTTCTGACGGTTGTGCCTGCCGACAAGGATCGTGTAGCCGTCGTCGGAAATAAATTTAAGCGGCGGCAGCGAACGCGCCTCCTTCTGACCCGCCCGTGTGCGGCGGCGCAGATAGCCCTGTTCGGCAAGCTCGCCGCGCAGCTGGTCGATATCGGAATCGGTCTCGGCGCGGGTGAGCTGATCGAGCACCGAATCGAGGTAGACAAGCTCCTGCTCGCCCTCCGCGATAAGCCCCGCGAGCTTCTTTTCGGCGGTATCGGCTTTGCGGTATTCGCGGTAATATTTCTGCGCGTTCTGCGTGGGGGTAAGGCGCGGGTCAAGCTCGATGTCGAGCTTTCCGCCGTCCTCGCTGTAATAATTATCGCAGATCACGATAGTCTGTCCCTTTTGTATCGCGTAAAGATTTGTCATGATAAGGTCGCCGCGGATTTTCAGCTGTTCGCGGTCGGCGCACTCGGTAAGCTCCTGACGCTGATTTGCCACGCGGCGGGAGGTCCTCTCGATAAGCGAAGTCAGCGCCGCGAAGAGGTCTGCGGCTTTCTGACGGATACGGTCGTCGCGGCTGCGGCGCGAATAGAACTCGTCGAGCAGTTCGCAGGCGCTTTCAAAGCGTTTGGTCTGCATGAGCGAACCGAAGTGTTTTATCTCCGCAAAGCAGAAGTCTTTGGGCGTTCCCTCCGCAGTCAGCAGCGCCGTGTAGGTAAGCTTCCGCGACTTAAGCTCCTCCGAACGCGCTGTCAGCCATTCGGTCAGGCGGGCAAATTCGCCGTCTGTGATATCTCCCGCCGCCTTATCCTCACCGCCGTTCATGTACCATACGGCTTCATCGGCGAACACGGGTGATATGCCCTCGAAGCTCTGCACGAGCGCCGAAGATGTGCGTTTTTTTGCGAACTCCGCGAGATGTTCCCTAAGCTCTTCCGCGGTGAAGCTTTCGAGCGAAAGCCGCTGTCCGCGGGGCGGAAGGGTATATTCCATACCGGGAAGCACGGGGCGCACCGAGGACATTTCGGGCGTAACGCGCTTGATGCTGTCAACTATCCTGCCGTTTTCCGCTCCTTCGGGGTATTCGATAAGGATAATATTCGAGCGTCTGCCCATTATTTCGGCGGCGAGGGTCAGCCGAACGGTATCGCCCATTTCGTTCACAGCGTCGATATCGAAGCAGATAATTCTTTCCGCGCCGTCCTGTCTGATACCGACAAGTCTGCCGCCGCCGAGCCGTTTGCGCATAAGCATACAGAACATGGGCGGAGTCTTGGGGTTTTCGATATTCTCGCCGGTAACGTGTACGCGAGCCGTTCCCGCGGACGAGTTAATCAGCAGCCGATAGGAGCCGTCGCGGGTACGCACACCGAGAACGAGTTCCTCGCGGGCGGTCTGATACACCTTATCAATCCTGCCGCCGATGAGGGGGGCGAGTTCTTCTTTTACAAGGCTTAAAAATATGCCGTCAAGTGCCATTATTTTCCTCCAAATATATAATAAACAAAAAAGTAATGAAAGCAGAAATGAGAAACCGCGAAGCGGAAAAGGGGTCAAGGGGCAGGACGCCCCTTGCGGGGGCTTGGGGGCAGAGCCCCCATTTAAATCAAGCCGCGCATCGTCAAACCGACCGCCTTGCAAAACTGTTCGCGCGGCTTGTAAACACCTTTGTGCGATGTGAGCGGAGCGAACGAGCGGTCTGTGCGGTCAGCACTTTCTTTACGGTGGGGCAAGGCGCAATTCATTTGCGAAAATCGCTTCGCTCTTTCGCAAATATAAAATCGGCAATTTGCTTGTTTTTGTACAGACTTGATGATTTATTCGTATCTGCGTTTTTGTTCGATTTTCTTAAATTGCCGATTTTATTATTTTAACCGTTCGGTTTTCTTTCTCCGCTTTGTTTGTGGTCGTCGTAGGCTTTCCTGGGGGAAAAACCCTTCTGAAGAAGGGTTCTCCCCCAGACCCCTTTCCTAAGACTTTTGGTATTGCTTTCATAAGGGTTTTCTTTGTCCTTATTTCGCGTTATCCGACTTTATGAGCTTTCTTATCGCTTCAATCGCGCATTTTATCGCTCTTGTCGAATCCTCCGTGATATTGTCGGGAAGCCCCCGCACACTCCGCTCGACATTCCAAATAGCCGTCAGCACCGCGCCGCATCTCGCGCCGCGTACCAATCCTACCGAGAATACTCCCGCACATTCCATCTCCGAGGTCAGACACCCGCACTTGCGAAAGCCCTCCCACTCCTCACGCAGCAGACCCGTGACAGCCGAGGCGTCGGGCTCGACCTCGCCGTAAAAGCTGTCCTTCGACTGAACTACCCCGACATGGTACGAATTGCCGAAGCTGCCGTCGCACAGCTCCTTCGCCGAATCCGCAAGAGCGCTCACGACCTCGTAATCAGCCGCCGCAGGATAGCCCGCGGGCAGATACTCGCGGCTCGTACCCTCGGCACGCACCGCCGCGGTCGCAATGCAGAGGTCGCCGCCCACAACGTCAAGCTTTATGCCGCCCGACGTCCCGACGCGAATAAACGTGTCCGCGCCGCACTTGATAAGCTCCTCGACAGCAATAGCCGCCGAAGGACCTCCGATGCCCGTCGAGCAGACCGAGACTTTCACGCCGTCAAGCTCGCCCGTGTAAAGATTGTACTCGCGGTTTTGGGCTATCTGCACGGCATTGTCGAGCAGCGCGGCGATCTTCGGCACCCGCTCGGGGTCGCCGGGCAGGATAACGTATCTGCCGACCTCGCCCTTTTTCGCCTTGATGTGAAACTGTCTTTCGCCGTCCATAATACTTGCCATAAACGTCACGCTCCTTATTTTTACAGTTAATAGTTAACAGTGAATAGTGAACAGTTAAGGAGCGCCTGCGGCGCGTATTATGCAGAAGCTTCGCTCTGCAAAAATATACACTATCTTTGCAGGTTAAATGACGAGCGTAAACGAGTCAATGCGCTGCACGTTCGCAGCGCAACATCGCCGAAGGCGATACCATAACTATTCACTATTCACTGTTAACTATATACAAATGCTCATTTACATATATAATGTATATTTATTATATCACATCGGCTGAAAAAATGCAAGACTAAAAAACACGGACGCACATTTCTGCTGTCCGTGTTTTACGTTCAAATCATTGCCTTTTCAGCCGTGTGCGGAAACACTCACGTCGTCGCTGAGGAATGTTTTCATTCGTTTTACGCGCTTGACATAGTAGTAGAGCGCGGCGCCCGCGATAAGCACCGTGAAAAACTCACTTATCGCTGTCCTTATCACTTCTGTTTTGATATCTCCGCCACCGTTTAAGAATATCATAGCGCCGACAGCGGGCGCGTTCACCGCCGCGGAGATAAGCGCCGCAATGATGACCCCTAAAGAACCGACCCGATTCCGCATGAGACAGATGAGTATTCCCGCGGTAAGAGTAGCCAGCGTGCCTATGATAACTTCATAAGCGCTGTGCGGACCGAACACATTGACGGCAAAACTGCCCATCGTAACAGCCGCCACACTGTCCTTGCTGTAAAGACAAAGCACCAGAAACATCTCGGCAAGCCGTATCGGAATATCATCGCATGACAGCGATGACGTCGCAAAGCTCAAAAGCGCATAAAAAAGGGCAATAACGCCGATCCTCACGACGCGGCGCGTTCCGATAGCCTCCATACCGACATCTCCTTATAACACGCGCCGAAGTCTGAACAGACCCCGGCGCGAAATGAATATTATATACGTTGATCGATCAGGATCAAGCCTTGCCTACGGAACCGAACAGCTCCATCTTTTCCTTTACCTTAGCCTTGATAGCCTCGAAGCCGGGAGCGAGCAGCTTTCTGGGGTCGAAGCCCTTGCCCTGCTTGTCCTTGCCTGCCTCGATGTAGCCGCGGGTAGCCTCAGCGAATACGAGCTGGCACTCGGTGTTAACATTGATCTTTGCAACGCCGAGGGAGATAGCCTTGGTGATCTGATCGTCGGGGATACCTGTGCCGCCGTGCAGTACGAGGGGCATTTCGCCGACTTCCTTGTTAACAGCAGCGAGAGTCTCGAAGCTTAAGCCTTCCCAGTTGGCGGGATATACGCCGTGGATATTGCCGATGCCCGCAGCAAGGAAATCAACGCCGAGATCTGCGATCTGCTTGCACTCCTTGGGGTCAGCGCACTCGCCCTTGCCTACAACGCCGTCTTCTTCGCCGCCGATAGCGCCTACCTCAGCCTCGATGGAGAGTCCGAGATGATGAGCAGCGCTTACGAGCTCGGTGGTCTTGGCGATGTTCTCGTCGATCGGGAAGTGAGAGCCGTCGAACATGATAGAGGTGAAGCCCGCCTTGATGCACTTGTAGCAGCCCTCAAAAGAGCCGTGGTCGAGATGCAGAGCAACGGGAACGGTGATGCCGAGAGACTTGTCCATAGCGGCAACCATGGCGGCAACGGTCTCGAAGCCTGTCATGTACTTGCCTGCGCCCTCGGAAACACCCAGTATAACGGGTGAATTAAGCTCCTGAGCGGTCAAAAGGATCGCCTTTGTCCATTCAAGGTTATTGATGTTGAACTGACCTACCGCGTACTTGCCTGCTCTTGCCTTATCGAGCATTTCCTTAGCTGAAACTAACATACTTAAAACACCCTCCGTAAAATTTTGGATTGTTAAATTATTATCGCACAATGCGACACTATAATTATACACGTTTTCGGAGATGTTTTCAAGGGCTTGAAGTTTTCTTTTACATTTGCA
>JAILFF010000317.1 GCA_024697705.1 Ruminococcus sp. | reverse complement strand
AGCATTTGTATCTTGTAGGGGCGCACCTACATGAATTATCTGTTCGTTTACAGATAGTCAAGCGATCGGAAATACCGATCACGGAGGAACTATGGACTACATAAAAAAAGAAAAAAGCATCGTGCTGAAACAGCCCGATTTCGATCTTGACGAGACCCTCGACTGCGGGCAGGCTTTCCGATGGGTAAAGACCGCCGCCGACGAATACCGCGGGGCGTTCCTCAACAAGCCGCTGACGATACGCTGCCTTGACAAGGCTGACGGCGTTTTCGAGCTTGATGATACCACGGAGGACGATTTTCTCGGCGTGTGGTACGATTATTTCGATCTCGGCACCGACTACGGCGAGCTCAAACGCCGCTATTCCGCAGACGAGACCCTTGCGAAAGCCTGCGCCTTTGCGGGCGGCATAAGGCTGCTCAAACAGGACGCATGGGAGGCGCTCAGTTCGTTCATCATCTCGCAGAACAACAATATCCCGCGCATAAAGGGCATTATCGGGCGGCTGACCGAGCATTACGGCGGCTACCCCTCTGCTGAGCAGCTGCGGAACGAGACCCCCGAAAGCCTTGATTTCCTTCGGGCGGGATTCCGCGCCGCGTACCTCACCGACGCGGTGAGCCGCGTTCTCTCGGGCGACGTGAGCCTTTCGGCAGCGAGAACGCTCCCCCTCGACGATGCGCGGAACGAGCTTATGAAGATCCGCGGCGTGGGTCCGAAGGTCGCCGACTGCACGCTGCTTTTCGGAATGTACCGCATCGACGCGCTGCCGAAGGACGTGTGGGTGAAGCGGGTCCTGGCGCAGTGGTACCCCGACGGTCTGCCCGACTGCGTAAAAGGCACCGAGGGTATAGCGCAGCAGTATCTTTTCCATTATATACGCAATGCGGAAAGGCAGGCGGTGACGGTATGAGCACAGCGCTTATCACGGGTGCGGCGGGCGGAATCGGCGCGGCGATATCGCGTACTCTCGCGGCGGAGGGGCATGATCTTCTGCTCGGGTGGGTACACGGAGAACAAGCCGCCGAAGCGCTCTCGCGGGAGCTTTCGGCTGAATACGGCGTTCGGGCGGCGGCGGTGCATATCGACTTATCAAAGCCCGAGGAGATCGGTGCGGCTTACCGAAGCTGTGCAGCGCTATTCGGCGAACCCGATATCCTCATAAACAACGGCGGCGCGGAGCATATCGGGCTGTTTCAGGACATGACAGACGGGGAGCTTCTCGCGCTTATGAACACCGACCTCGCGGGGGCTATGCTGCTGACGAAGCACGCTCTGCCCGCGATGATCTCCGCTCACAGGGGATACATTATTAATATAGCCTCCGTTTGGGGCGAGGTGGGCGCGAGCTGCGAGGTCGCCTACTCGGCGGCGAAGGCGGGGCTTATCGGCTTTACGAAGGCGCTCGGCAAGGAGCTTGCGCCTGCGGGTGTGCGGGTCAACTGCGTTTCACCGGGGTTCATCGACACTCGCATGAACGGGCAGCTCTCCCCCGACGAGCGTAAGGAACTTATCGACACTGTTCCCGCGAGCCGTGCGGGTACTCCCGAGGACGTCGCGGCGGCGGTGAAGTTCCTGCTTTCGGGCGGCGCCGAGTACATCTGCGGGCAAGTTTTGCGCGTTGACGGCGGGTGGATATAATTAAGCGTTTTGGAAAAGTGAGAGCAAACCAAAAGTCTTAGGAAAGGGGGTCTGGGGGAATAACCCTTCTTCAGAAGGGTTTTCCCCCACAAAATCCTACGATATCTGCAATCTTACGGTAAAAAGCAAAGCAAATAGCTCAAAATAAAATCGGCAATTTCAAAGAAAGCCCATAAAAAAGCAGAAGTTAATAGCTCTGCATATCGTGACGGGAACAAGGAAATTGCCGATTTTATTTGGACGAAAGAGTGCAGCGATTTTCGTCCAACGAAAGCGCGGGACTATGAGTAATTCTGACGGAGGGAAATTTCATTTGCGAAATATCGCCTGTCTGAACTTCGTTCAGACAGCTCTTCACGCAAATATAAAATCGGCAATTTACTTGTTTTTGCACTGTTTTGCAGAACTATTCTATTCTGCGTTTTTGTTCGCTTTTCTTGAAATTGCCGATTTTAATTTAGAACTGTACGCTTGTCTTTCTCCAATTAACTTCTGATAGCTCCACGCTTTGTGGGGGAAGACCCTTTGCACGAACAAGTTCGTGCAAGAAGAAGGGTTATCCCCCCACACCCCCTTCCTAAGACTTTTGGTTTGTCTTCACTTTGTGAAGATGGTAATATTGTTTGTTATCGTGAAATATGAATAAATATGAAATACCGAGCCGCTCGAAAACGTTTTAGTCATTTATTACAATTTCATTAA
>JAILFF010000315.1 GCA_024697705.1 Ruminococcus sp. | reverse complement strand
GACGGTGAGCTTTGATTACGGGGAGAATATCACGCTTATGCCGATGCTTCATTCGGACGAACAGACGTACAGCGGGACGGTGCCGCATGAGCAAATCAAGGCGATAAGTTCCGAAAACAATAGACTGACGATAACGCTGCCGAGGTTTTCGGGAGAAATGTTCAAAATAGATAAAAGATAAGAGATATAAGATAAAAGATATTTTTGGCGCACAGCCTACCCAAATCGCAAAGTCAAGTTTTAATTCACGGTCAGGAAATTTCACGGACGCGGGCATGAACAAGTTCATGCAAGCGTGCCCCTACAATATTTTCATTGCGAAACGATGAGGATTTGCGCCGACAAGCGGCAGGGGTCGAACCTGTCCCCGCCCTACAAAATGTGTGTGCGGGGCGGTCAAAAAATCCGTGACGGCGAGAAATATCTGACATAAATCAATAGACCATACAAAGGAGGCACACTATGTCATACCCGGTAACACTCGGCAATGGGCTTCTGCCCGAAAACAAAAAAGAATACTACCTCGAAGAAACGCACGAATTTCTCGTCCTCACCTGCGACGAGACCGTCGGGTATGTGAGCTTTAGAAACGATGACGGCAGTTGGTTCCATACCGCCGCAAGCATAGACGTACTCGGCTGGGTAGACCTCACGACCGGCAGGCAGAACGGCGAACGCACCAAAATGGAATGGGTGCTGACCGACGAGGAACGAACCACCCGCTCGTACTCAAAGCGCTTCGGTAAACTTAAAATATACCGCGTAATGGCGCACCCGCACCGCCCCTTTACGGGCGAAAAGGCAAAGTACAATGACGTTCCCAAGTACGCGGAGGAGATATACGTCACCGAGATACTGGGCGAGCTGATACCGAACGCTTTTCTGTTCGGCGTTCTGGAAGAGTACAAAAAGCCCGTTACCATGCACTCCGACCTGCTCGGGGATTTCGTCCTCGACAAGCGCTACGGCGGCAGCTGGGAATGCGAATGCGACTGGCTCGACAGAAAAGTCCGGTTCACCTTTTATGATGATGCCGCCGATGAATTTGCCGTGATCATAAAAAACGCCGAGCAGTTCTGGCGCGACCGCGAAAACTGGGATAAGAAAATGCGCGAATACGCCGCCGACGAGCTGACATATCTTGCGGGCGACTGGGGCGAAAATTCCGCAGACGGCGAGATAACCGAGGAGGAATTTGCCCGCAAGATAAACCTTTGCAGTATCCATTTTATGGACGGCGGGAGTTTTCAGGCGTGGTTCGACGACGGCGGATTCTTCGGCGACCATTCTATAACGGTATGGGGCAATTTTGAAAAGGGCTTTACAAATGCCCGGCTGGAGGGCTGAAACGCTCTTGGGAGGAAAAATATTATGAGAAAAGCAATGACTATATCTTACGAGGTGGGCGACAGCCTTTACCTTAATCTGACAAACAAATGTCCGTGCGCCTGCACCTTCTGTCTGCGGCAGAACGGCGACACGGCTTACGGCTCCGACCCGCTTTGGCTGGAGCATACGCCTTCTTTCGAGGAGATAACCGATAACCTATCAAAGCGCGGGCTTGACAAGTACAAGAATATCGTGTTCTGCGGCTACGGCGAGCCTACCTGCGAGCTTGAAATGCTCAAAAAGGTGGCTAAGTGGCTCAAAGAGCGCACAAAGACCCCGCTTCGGCTCAATACCAACGGGCTTTCCGACCTTATCAACCACCGCGAGACCGCGCCCGAGTTCGCGGGGCTTATCGACGTGATCTCGATCAGCCTTAACGCCCCCGACGAAGCCGATTATATGGCGGTAACGCGCCCGACGTTCGGCGAGGGAAGCTACGGCGCTATGCTGAAATTCGCGGGAGAGGTCAAGAACTATGTCCCCGAGACCGTGCTGACCGTCGTTGACATAATCGGCGAGGAAAACGTGGAGAAGTCGCGCAGGGTCGCCGAGAGCGTCGGCGTTAAGCTGCGCGTGAGGGAATATATCCCCGATTAAGGCAAGGCGGCTGTTTATGAAAGAATATAAGATAGTACCCGTGCGGCTTGACTGCTGCAAGGACTCCGATTCTAAGGAAAGCACTTCGCTGTTCATCGGGGGCATGAAAGCGCTTTTTACCGATGATTCCGCAAAAGGCTCCGTTTTAACGGAAAAAGCCGAAGCCATGATGAAGGAAATGAGCCTTCGGGGCTGGGAAGTAGCAGGCACGGCGGCAATGGGGCAATACCCCGCGAATGTTACGCTTATCGTTACTTTTTCAAGAGAAATTTGATTTTAATATGGAACTGTAAATGAGCATTTGTAAATAAGATAAAAGATAAGAGATAAAAGATATATTTTAATCCCCGTGTTTGAAATTTAAAACTAATATTTCACTGTTGCGTCTTATATCTTTTATCTATTATCTTTTATCTTAGAGTAACTGCTCATTTGCTGTTGATTTCATTTTTTTATCCGAACGTCCTGCCAACGGGCTTGCGCTCCGTGACCTGCTTCGATTCGTAATCGAGATCAATGACGTCGGCATAGTCCGAGCTGTACCACGGCTTCAAGATACGCTCCATGAGCATCTCGAAATTTTCGCGGCTTACGTCGGGCAATATCATGAAAAACTGGTTCTGCTTGGTGTGTACAAGTATGTCGCTTCGCCTGAGCTGCCGCCCGATAAGCTCGCCGAAATACTCCGCCAGCTCGTAGACCGAGCCGTAATCGGGATCGACGGGCGTAAGCGTGAAAAGCACCTTGAACGCCGACTCGCAGTAGCGGTCGATGTATCTCATAAAGTAGTGATATACCTGCCCCAGCGCGTCAAAGCCTATCCTGAACGCCCCGTGAGGTACGTCGCTCTCGCGCAGCCGCCTTTCAAGGCTGTCGATGTCGTCGTTTACCGCCTTGTCCTTCATAATGCCGCCCGGGAAACTGCTGTCATAGACGGCGTAGCCGCGCTTTTCATGCTCACGCAGCGAGTCGAGCGCCTTCCGCGCCTTACCGAGCAGGTTATTGGCGTCGGTGCCCTCGTCGGGGAAAAATACCGCCCCGACAGAAGCGCCCGCCACAGGCTCGATGTCCTCGCCCGTCAGCGCTTCAAGCCCTTCGCTCAGCAGGTGATTGAGCATTATGGTCAGCGAGTTTATCGAATGTATGCTCTTTCGGGTCTCGCTGCAAATGACGATCTCGCCGCTTTCGAGCCTGCCGACGATCTCGTTCTGCGAGAATATCTCGCGCAGCTTGATGCCGAAATAGCCGAGCAGCCTTGTTTTCATGCCGTCGCCGTAGATCTCGTCCACAAGAGAAAGATCGTCGGGCGAAACGAGCATCAGCACACCGTCGCTCGATCTGCAAATCTCTTCCATCTGCTGCGAGACCGCCTTGTGCGCAAGCAGACCTGTCTCGCTGTCGTGGGAATAATGCTCTTCAAGGGATTTTTCCGTTCTGATCTCGGAGGCGATATTCTTCACGCGGCAGAGCAGCACTTGTTCGTTGATGGGCGCTGCGACAAAATCCCGCGCCCCCGCCGACAGCACGGAACATTCCTCCGCGGGCTTGTCGGAGATGAACAGCACGGGGAAATCCTCGCCGCAGCAGCCGCGCAGCCTTGCGAGCATGGCGGTGCTTTTTATGTCCGCAAGAGTAGTATCGGCGACCGCAAGATCGGGACGAAACTTTCTGCAAAGCTCCGCCGCCCTGCCGCCTGTCTCCGCCCGTACAAGGGTGTATCCTTCCGAAAGCAGCAGCGCCGCGTTTTCTATATAATCGCTTTTGCCTATGATCAGAATTTTTATATCGGTCATACAGGTCATTTTCGTAAACCTCCCGCTCTGTCGTTTCGGTTCTTTATCTGCATAGTATGTCATAGTGTGTCGGGGGACAACTCCCCATAATAATATTATACACCATTTATTCATTATTTGCAATAGTTTTTGAAAATTTTTTATCTTTTTATAGTAGATTATTGACAAGTGCGGCTGTTTTGCTGTATAATAGCAGTAAGGGCGGATTTTTTTAAGCAGAAAGTCTTGTTTACGAAAGGTTTTCGCTGCACGGATACGCTGCGGACTGTTTTTTCATCGGGAGGTTTTGATAAGTCGATGCTCGGAGCGATAATCGGGGACATAGTGGGCGGCGGATTTGCCCTTCACCCCACGCACAGCTATAAGCACACGCTGACGGAGGGCACATTTGTTTTCACGGGGAACACCGTGCTGATGACCTCCGTGTGCGATCTGCTGTATTACTGCCGCGAACCCGCGAAGGGCAGGATAGAGCGCATGATACGTTCGCGTGAGATAACCGATATGCTGAAAAAATACGCCCGCAATTATCCCGACAAGCTGCCGCCCGCGATGCAGAAATGGTCGGCGCGTCGGCTGAGGGAGCACTCGCTTGCGCAGGCGGATTTCTCACCGATATTCGCGCTGGGCTGTGCTTACGCTTTCGGGAATCTCGACGATGTGCTTTCGCAGACGGAGCTTTTCTGCTCGGACATCTGCGACACGGAAAGCTCGAAGCGATGTGCGAGGGCGGTGAATTCGGCTGTGTACGCTTTGAAAAACGGCGCTGAAAAGGAAGCTATTGCCGATTATGTGGTGAGCGTTGAGATAAGCCGTGATTTTCAGGAGGTAAGCGAGGAGCTGGCTTTCGAGCGCACTCCCGAAGCCGCCGTGCGTGCGGGGTTTGAAGCTTTTCTGCGCTCGTTCGATTACGACAGCGCTTTGCGGTATGCGGTGGCTTACGGGGCGATGTCACCGACGGTCGCGGCGATAGCGGGGGCGCTTGCGGGGGAGTGCTACGACATTCCCGAAGAACTGAAAGAGCTGACATACGATGCGCTCGGTGTGATGCTGAGAAATCCGCTTGACAGGTTCATGGAGATGCATAATAGTTAACAGTGAACAGTGAACAGTGAATAGTTATGGTGTTCGCTACGCTCACGATATTATGCGGAGGCTTGCAGCTTAAAGCTAAATTATTTAGTGCAGAGCGAAGCTTCTGCATAATCGCGCCGAAGGCGCACCTTAACTATTCACTATTCGCTCTTCACTGTTAACTATATTATAAAGGAGTGGTAAAATATGTATTCAAAATCACAGAAACTCGCGGCTGAGGTGTTCGGGACGTTCGTTCTCGTATTCTTCGGCTGCGGAACGGCAATGGTGACGGGCGCCGATGTGGTGGCGACTTCGCTGGCGTTCGGTCTTTCGATCATCGCCGCCGCCTACACGATCGGTCCCATCAGCGGGGCGCATCTCAATCCCGCGGTATCCTTCGGACTGTTCTTTGACGGCAGGATAACGCTTTCGGAGGCGCTCAGCTACACCGTCGCGCAGATCATCGGTGCGTTTCTCGGAACGTTCTGCCATTTCATACTGGTGCTGTGCGGAATGCTCGGCACGGTCGAGGGCGGCGAGATCGTCAAGACCACGGTGAGCGAGGTCTCCTTCGGCGCGAACGGATTCGGGTCGCTGAATTTCGTGGGCGCACTGCTTACCGAGATACTGCTGACGTTTGTTTTCGTACTGGTGATACTTTGCGTAACGCAGAGCGAGAACGAGAGCACAAGCGAGCACGCGGGCTTCTTCATCGCGCTGGCGCTTACCTTCGTGCATCTTGTAGGCATAGGTCTCACGGGAACGAGCGTCAACCCCGCGAGAAGCCTTGCACCCGCTGTCTTTGCGATAGGCGCGACCAACGGGGCAAGCCTTACGCAGCTTTGGGTATTCATTGTCGGACCCATCGTGGGAAGCTTTTTCGCGGCGCTTTTCAACACGATGCTCATAAAGAATAAAAAGGACAACAAGCCTCAGAAGAACTCGAAGAAGGGCAAGAAATAATAGACCTGTCCGCTAACCCTCGCACGTCGTATGACAAAATCTTTTACCATGCTGCTGCGTTGTCCTCCTCACCGTGCGCCAGCACGCTGGTTAGCGGACAGGTCTAATAAAGACAAAGACAGCGGAGCGAACCGCTGTCTTTTTTAGCGCAAAGCAGAAAGAAAAGCAAAGTGAAGGCATAATGTCGGTTCGGGCGGCGGCTCGCCTTCCGCGTCCGTGTCTGCGTCGTCCGCCCGTACTTTCG
Organism: Ruminococcus sp.; assembly: GCA_024697705.1. Lineage (GTDB taxonomy): Bacteria > Bacillota > Clostridia > Oscillospirales > Ruminococcaceae > YE71. The sequence goes on along the minus strand of JAILFF010000315.1, from coordinate 4,161 downwards.
ATTTGCAAAAATAAAATCGGCAATTTCTTTGTTTTCGCCACGTTTTGGCGGACTTTTTTGGAAATTGCCGATTTTTTTTGTGCGGATAATATTCTTGCCGATCGTATGAGACTTTAGCCGAACGGACTCCGGGGGAAGACCCTTTTCCTAAGGCTTTTTTGAGTGGCTTGCAGCTTTGCGCTTATCTTTTATTTTATCTGAATCGCCTGATAAATACTATTCCCGCCGTTATCGCAGCCGAAAAGTACCCTATCAGCATATTGTTCCCGTACTTGTTCCGCAAACCGTATTTGTCTAAATGCTCACCTAATTTGAGGAAAATGCTCCACACCTCCGAAAGCTTGTCCTTCACGGCGACAACAGCCCCCGCAGGCGTAAATTCGTGGAAAACAGACACCGCAAAGCACAGACGGTTCCCGACAAATATCCCTGCGATACCGAGCAAAAGTATCACTATCACGCCCGAAGTCCCGATGTCACGCGCAAACATCAGATAGATAAGGTAGACGCTGAGAAACACGACAGGCGCTCCCGCCCACGTCAGATACCCAAGCCACGCTATCGCCGCCCATATCGCTGTGCCGAGCAGCGCACCGAGTACCGCACCGATGAATCCCGCGATCTTGCCCTCGCTCGACTCCTTAAGCGCCGCTAAACGACGCTCTTTTAATGTGCGGTCATCGGCAGCGGCACTCATGAAAGCCGAGTTGCCGTATGAGTTCGCGCTGTAACGCTTCGGAGTGCCGCCCGCCTTTTCGGGGTCGGCAGAGGGCTTCGGCGCCGTCGGGGGAGCCGCCATGTCCTCGATGGTCGTTGTCGGCAGCTCGCTTTCCGCGGCAGACGAGCCGGGCTGAGGCGGGAAATACGGTTCCTCCTCGCCTGTTTCCGCCTTCTGATCGAGCATATTGGCGTATTCCTCGGCGGTCATGCCGTTTATCGTGCTGCCCGATTTGCTTTTCTCGTTTTCTTCGCCTAACTTGGTCAGAAAGCTCATGTCCCTCATTAAGAGTCACCCTCCTTTGCCGATGGCTGTTCGCCCGACGGCGATTCGTCTTCGTTTTCGGCTTCGGCATCATCGTCGGGTATATCCGGAATGTCGGCAGAAATGTCTTCAGCCGTTATCTCGGGCTCCGTCGTTTCCGCAGAAATTACCGCCGCTTCGGTCGGGATATCGTTTTTCTTAGCCGATGAACCCTTTATCCTGCCGATGACAGCGCCGTCTTTGTACTCGAAAATAAATATCACTATGATGAGCAGCAGTCCTGCCGCCGTCATTGCCCAGCCCAAGCGGTAGTAGCTCGGGTCGAAGGTCATTTTTACGGTGTTGCTGCCTATTTTGAGCGGTATCGTCATCAGAGCGTCCGCGCATTTCCCGGGAGTTACCTGCTCGCCGTTTACCGTGACTACCCAGCCCGGTTCGGCGGGAATAGTCGTGAAAAGGCACTTGCTGCTGTCCTCGGCGGTACATTCAAATGTCACGCTGCGGTTGCCGAATTCGGTGATAGCCGCCGTGTTTGCGGTGACGTTCGCAGCCGAACGAATGAACGCCTCCTTGTCGAAGGAGCAGAACAGTGTGTCGCACCAGTAGGCTTCGTTGTCGTCGTTGTCGATGGTGACGCGCACGCGCACTTCCTGATTTTTTACAAAGCTGCCGAGATTCAGTATCGAATAGTTGTCGCCCACGAAGAAACAGCCCGCGAAGGTCATGCTGCTGCCCTCGCTGTTCCGGAAGCTTTCCTCGTCCTGCACCCAGATATTGCAGTTTCGCTCGTACTTGGTCGGCAGGAACATATAGAGGTTGCTGTCTCTGTCCATTTCAACTATATAGTCGATGTGGGCTTCTTTCGAGGGGTCGTCGGCGGCGTATTTCATCGTGCGGTATTCGTCGCTGACTCTGCCCGTGGCGATGTTCAGGCGGTCGCTGTCCTTCGGTTTCAGCGGAGTGAAGTATTCTGTCGCTTCGCCCGAGCCGTCAAGGGCGCTGTAAAGCAGATTCTGATTGCCGAAGGGGTCGATGTCGCTTAACTGTATCGTTTCGATGCTTCTGTCGGCAACTATGCCCAGTCCCGCCGCGTAGGGGTTCATATAGAATTTGTAGGTAGAGCGTTCATCGCCGTTGTCGAAGTCGCTCTGAGTGATTAGCTTGTAGTCTGACGGGACCTTTGTGCGGCTGTCCATAAAGCGCTTGGACTCCTTGAATTCCACATCGCCCGTGGTATATTCGGTCTTTATCTCCTCGTATTTGTCCATAAGGTAGCGGATACCGAATATCGAGTCGGTGATGTAGGTCGAGCCTTCGTATTTTGTGTAGTGACCGCCGTAGGCGTAGCCTAACTGTTTTAATACCGTCAGCGCGGGGGCGTTCATTACCGAGCTTGAATGTGATACGCCCGCGTAGTTCGTGCCTATCGGGTCGTTTACGGTGCGGTGGAAGGTCGCCTCCATGCGGAAGAAGGGGTCGCCGTCAAATTCCTTGATATGCTTGACGGCTTCTATCGTGTTGGACATATACGGCTCGTAGGAGGTGTATTTGCTGTAAGCCACGTCCTTGTCGATCTTTTGCAGGGTGTCCATACTGTTTGCAAGCAGCTCCAGCCCGACGGCGCAGCAGGTGATTATGCTTAAGACCAAACCGCGGTATTTGCCGTTTAAATAGATCAGCAGGAAAAGCACCGCCGCGCATATGCCTGAGAACCATATCCCGCCGATGACCGCTCTTGCCTTGCCGTCTGCGCCCGTCACGCTGCGGAATATCTCGAAATGCTCGTAGTTCTCGCGCTCGCACCAGATAAGGAACACGAACACGCCGAACACGGAAGCTCCGAGCTCCTTAGCCGTAACGCCGTTTAAGTTCTCGAAGGCTTCAAAAGCCATCAGTATCAGCAGGAACGAGAACGCGAACGAGTAGCGGTAGGGCAGCCAGTTAGGCACCTGAAAGCCGTGCCATACTATGTCCACGGGGCGGATATACATGAATACCGTCATAACAGCCGCAAGTATGCCGAACGTCGCCTTGCGCTTGACGGAGATGTTCCTGTTCATGAAGAAGAGCGGCAGCATGATAATTACCGCCGTGCCGCAGTAGATCATCGGCAGACCTTCGGGGTAAACGGTGTCGTAGCTCATGGGGAAGAGCTTTGTCACGAAGGTAAGGTAATCGAACTGCGTCGCCATCGACCAGTCGGGCGTGGTGAATTCGAGCTTGCCGAGTTTCAGCGAATTATAAACGGTCAGCAGCACCACGCCCGCCGCAAGTATCGCCGTGATAGTTCCGCCCGCGAATTTGAAGAGCGACGACCAGCAGCGCTTGGGGAGCAGTCTGCCGTCCTCGCCGAAGTAGCAGGCGATAAACCAGCAGAAGGTGAAAAAGCCTATCATGTAGCCGATGTAGAAATGCGCCATGAACATCAGCGCCAGCGGGATAATGTACGGCAGCAGCTTGCCTTCGTTGATGAGCCGTCTTACGCCGTGGCAGATGAGCGGCAGATAGATAAGCCCGTCGAGCCACATGGGGTCCATCAGCTGCACCACCATGTAGGACATCAGCGCGTACATCATCGAGAAAAGTATCACCGAAAGATTTTTCGGTAACCGTCGGCTGTTATTTCGTACATAATAAGCGAAAGCCGCCGCCGAGCAGCCTATCTTCAAAAGCTGTATAGTTTCGATAGCTCCGCACATCGCCGTTCGCGGGAAGATGCAGACGAGTATCATGAACGGGCTTGCGAGGTAATAGGCGAAGATGCCGAACATACTTCCCGAGAGGTTGCGCGACCAGTCGTAGACAAGGCTTCCGTCGCCCATGATGGCGTCGCGGTAAGCCTCGTAGTAGTAGACATACTGACCGTTAAGGTCGAGCACCAGCACCGAGCCGTCGCCGAAGGGGTGTACCTCGAAAAGCGCGTAGGCTAAGTACATTATCCCGACGGGTATCAGAAAGCAGAGCGCGTAAAGGAACGCGGGGCGCTCCGTGAGTTTTTTCTTGATGCGGACGGGCGTTTCAGCCGCCGCTATCACATTTTCTTTTTCTTCCATTTTATCTTTCCTTTCTATAAATGAGCAATTAATAGAAGATAAAAGATAAGAGATAAAAGATAAAAGATATACTTTAATCCCCGTGTTTGAAATTTAGACTAATATTTCACTGTTGCGTATTATATC
>JAILFF010000312.1 GCA_024697705.1 Ruminococcus sp. | reverse complement strand
CTGCCTGCGCGGGGGCGCTTCATCTGCGGCTGGCAGGCGACGCATGGTATTTCGGAGAGCTTCATAAAAAGCCGTACATCGGCGATAACGACCGCCCGATAGAGCCCGCCGACATTCGCCGTGCGAACAGGTTGATGTACGCTTCGTCGGTGCTGATGCTTGCGATAGTATGCGCGTTGCGGGCATTGGTCTTCGGGGGGCTGATATCATGAGGCAGGAACACGGCGGGATAATCACGGCGGACAGCGGTTTTCTCGATCTTTCGGTGAACCTGAATCCGCTCGGTATGCCCGAAAGAGTGAGTAGGGCTGTGATCTCGGCTTCCGGTGCGTGGGAGAATTATCCCGACCCCGATTGCACCGAACTCACCGAAAAAATAGCCGCCGCCGAAGGAACATCGCCGAGGAATATCGTCTGCGGAAACGGCGCGGACGACCTGATATATCGCATCGCACACGCCTTCAAGCCCGCAAAAGCCGTAATAACAGCGCCGACCTTCGGGGAATATGCAAAGGCTCTGCGCGAAACAGACTGCACCCTTCGGGAGCGTATTCTCCTCGAGGAAAACAACTTTCTGCCGGACGATAGCCTTCTTGACGAACTCACTCCCGATATTGACATAGCGTTCATTTGTTCGCCGAACAACCCCACCGGGCAGATCGTTCACCCGCAGCTTCTTGAAAAGGCGGCGAGGAAATGCCTTGACTGCGGGATAATGCTTATCTGCGACGAATGTTTTCTGAGCTTTGCCGAAAACGCCGACAGATTCACCGCCGCACGGTTCATGAACGAAAATATCATCATACTGCGTTCGTTCACGAAGCTTTACTGTATGGCGGGTCTGCGGTTAGGATACGCCGTCTGCGGGAGCGAGGGCGCTGCCGAAAGGCTTCGGAGAAGCGGGCAGTATTGGAGCGTTTCGGCACCAGCGCAGGCAGCAGGCATAGCGGCTCTCGATGAAAAAGCCTACGCCGCCGAAACGGTCTCGCTGATAAGCAAAGAACGCTCTTTCCTTGCCGAACGGCTGAACGCTCTCGGGTACAAGGTCTTCCCTTCCGCCGTGAATTATCTTCTTTTTAAGGGCGAAGAAGGGCTCGACGACAGGCTTCTTGCGGAGGGTATCGGCATACGAAACTGCGCTTCATACAGCGGGCTCGGGAGCGTTTTTTTTCGTGCTGCCGTAAGAACGCATGAGGAAAATCAAAGGTTCATAAACGCACTGGAGAGGATTAACAATGTCAAGAGCTAAGTCAATAATGCTTCAAGGCACCATGTCAAACGTGGGGAAAAGCTTTCTCACCGCCGCGTTTTGCCGTATATTCAAGCGGCGGGGCTATTCGGCAGCGCCGTTCAAATCGCAGAATATGGCGCTCAATTCGTTCATCACAAAAGACGGCTTCGAGATCGGCAGGGCACAGGCTTTACAGGCGCAGGCGGCGGGGCTTGAACCCTCTGCGCTGATGAACCCCATTCTGCTGAAGCCCACTACAAACATCGGTTCGCAGGTCATAGTGAACGGAAAGGTTCGCGGAAATATGCGCGCCGCCGATTATTTTCGCCACAAGAAGGAGCTTATCCCGGACATAATGAAAGCCTACGATACGCTCGCGGCGGAACATGACATCATCGTCATCGAGGGTGCCGGAAGCCCCGTCGAGCTGAATCTGAAAGCCGACGATATCGTGAATATGGGGCTTGCAAAGCTTGTAAAGTCGCCTGTTCTTTTGGTTGGGGATATCGACCGCGGCGGCGTTTTTGCGCAGCTTATCGGCACGCTTGATCTGCTTGAACCCGAGGAGCGGGAGATGGTCAAGGCGCTCATCGTCAACCGCTTCCGCGGAGATATCTCCCTTTTCAGTGACGGCATACGCATACTTAACGAAAAAAGCGGCAAGCCCACCGCGGGAGTCGTTCCCTACATCGACTGCGACATCGAGGACGAGGACAGCCTTTCGGACAAGCTGCAAAACGAAAAATGCGCGGGTCTTGTTGACATTGCGGTAATTCGCCTGCCGAAGATATCCAACTTCACCGACGCTGACGCGCTGCGGCAGTTCGAGGACGTTTCGGTGAGATTCGTTTCCCGACCCTCGCAGCTCGGCAGACCCGACCTTATCATAATCCCCGGTACGAAAAGCACCATATCCGATATGAAATATCTGCGCGAAAGCGGCATGGAAAAGGCTGTTATTGAGCTCTTTAAAAGCGGCGTACCCGTATTTGGGATATGCGGCGGGTATCAGATAATGGGAAAGAGCATATCCGACCCGCTCGATACGGAATGTGGCGGCAGTATCGAGGGCATGGGGCTGCTCGACTGCGAAACGGTATTTGAAGAAGAAAAGCGGCAGACTCAGGTGACGGGGCGCTTCGGGCAAATTGATGGCTTCTTTTCCTGCCTTTCGGGGGCGAATTTCAGCGGTTATGAGATCCACATGGGCAGAACGTCTCAAAATGGAACGCCTTTGACAGACTTGGGCGGCTGCTTTTCGGGAAATGCCGCGGGCTGCTATGTTCACGGCATATTCGACTGCGCGGAGGTCTCGGGCAGGCTTATCGAAAAGCTCTTTGCGGCAAAGGGCAGCGAACGCAGCGTAAGCGCAGCGGACAGGGACGAATACCGTAACAGGCAACTCGACCTTCTTGCGGATACGGTCGAACAAAGTCTCGATATGCCGCTTATTTACAAAATACTGGAGGAAGGGCTATGAAGCTTGAATATGTGCTGCCGTCGGATATTGAAAAACGCAGCTTTGAGATCATCGAAAGCGAGCTGGGCGGCGTGATTATCCCCGATGAAGTAAAGCCCATCGTTCTCCGAGCCATTCACACCACCGCCGATTTCGATTACGCGAAAAACCTTTATTTCTCGGAAAACGCCGTGAAGACCGCGCTTGCCGCACTCGCGAAAGGCTGCACGATAGTTACCGACACCAACATGGCTAAGGCGGGCATAAACAAGGCGGCGCTTGAAAGGCACGGCTGCGAATGTCTCTGCTTTATGTCCGACGGCGACGTTGCCGAAGCGGCGAAGAAAAACGGCACTACCCGCGCCGCGGCTTCGGTGGACAAGGCAGCCGGGCTGAGTCGCCCGGTAATTTATGCCGTCGGGAACGCTCCGACAGCGCTGGTAAGGCTTTGCGAACATATCGAGAAGGGCGACTTTGTTCCCGAACTGGTGGTCGGCGCGCCCGTGGGATTTGTAAACGTGGTTCAATCGAAGGAAATGATCGTTAAAAGCGGCGTTCCCTGCATTGCCGCGATGGGAAGAAAGGGCGGCAGCACCGTAGCCGCAGCTATAATGAACGCCCTTCTGTATATGCTTGATAAACAATCAAAATGAGAAAAGTTAATCCCCTTTGTATCAAATGTAAAAAATGATATGATTTGCTTGCAATCAAACGATATGTGTGTTATAATAGAGGTGTTCATGAACGATATCCGGGGAAAGGCTCCCCGTAAAATCAAATAGCTCATAATGAGCAAAAGCAGGCGGTGCCTTCTATGGCGGTATATGTTCAGTATGCTGTCAGGCAGAAGGGTAAAAGGGAAGCGGGTGATGAACCCCGCACGATCTCGTCACTGTGATTGAGGAGCGAACCGCGTCCGCAAGGGATTTTCCCCCGAGCGGAGCCACTGAGAAATCGGGAAGGCTTGCGGAACGTGTTGATACATAAGTCAGGAAACCTGCCGTCTGTCTGGTACAGGCTTATCGCGCCGAATCGCGGGAAAGCCGGATCACGAGGTATTGATCGTACTGTTTTCGGACTTTTTCGCAAAACAATGTTTGCGGGGAGGTCTGTTTGCAATGCCTTCCGATCTGAAAGAGGGCATTTTGTTTTCTAACAGCATCGTTTCATACCTTTCATTGTTATGGAAAGGATTTGAAAGAAATGAAAAAATCAATCGCTTTAGTTGCCGCTGTCGTTTTAGCAGCCGCGTCGTTCGCTTCCTGCGGAGGCTCCGACACTCCCGCCGCGGAGGACACCAAGCCCGCCGAGACCACCACCACAGCTGCCGAAACTACCACGACCGCCGCCGAGACTACCGCCGCTCCCGAGACGACCACCGCCGCCGAAACGACCAAAGCGGAGGAAACCACCACCATAGCCGAAGAAGAAAAGCCCGAAGAGGACGAGGAGGAGGACTATACCACAGGTGACGCATCTCTCGATAACGTGCGCAATCAGGACGATATCGGCGATAACGAACTGCTCGTGCTCAGCTTCGGTACCAGCTTCAACGACAGCCGCCGCCTTACCATCGGCGCTATCGAGGACACGCTTGAAAAGGAATTCCCCGATTACTCCGTGCGCCGCGGCTTCTCCGCGAACATCATCATCGACCATGTAAACAGGCGCGACGGCATACTTATCGACGACGTTGAGGCTGCTCTTAAAAGAGCCGAGGACAACGGTGTAAAAACGCTTGTCGTTCAGCCCACACACCTGATGAACGGTCTTGAATACAATGACATCGTTAAGGAAGTGGGCAGCCACGCCGACGCTTTTGAAAAGATAGTATTCGGTGAGCCGCTTCTGACGAGTGATGAGGATTTCAAGCGCGTTGAAGAAGCTATCGTTGAGTGGACGAAGGAATACGACGACGGAAAGACCGCTATCTGCTTCATGGGTCACGGCACCGAAGCGGAATCGAACGCGGTATATCAGAAGATGCAGGATCTTCTCACAGCTGACGGTCATGCCAATTACTATGTGGGCACCGTTGAGGCTTCGCCCTCGGTTGACGATGTTCTTGCTCTTGTTCAGAAGGGCGATTACGAGAGAGTAGTTCTTGAACCGCTCATGGTAGTTGCGGGCGACCATGCCAACAACGATATGGCAGGCGACGAGGAGGATTCATGGAAATCCGTATTTGAAGCCGCAGGATATAAGGTTGAGTGCCTGCTCAGGGGTCTCGGAGAAAATGAGACTATCAGACAGATCTATGCCGACCATGCAAAGGCTGCAATAGATTCTCTCAAATAATTTAACGAAAATATCGGAATATATCCGCGACAGCACCGCACAACTGACATTTTTATGTGCGGTGCTGTTTCGGCATATTATCACATAAAGCACTGAAAAAGAGGTAATCCCGATGAAAAAGAAAAATATCATACCCCTGCTGCTGACCTGTCTTATAATGTCAGCCTGCGGAGAAAGCAAAGCACCCGCGCAAACACCGCCGCCGGCAGAGACTACCACAACAACCGCCGCTGCGACAGCCGAGACCACGACCACCGCCGCAGAAAAGACCGTTTCCGCTGTTGAAACCACCGCCGAAACCACTGCCGCGCCCGAAACGACGACCGAAAAGATTACAGTCCCGCCGCAGGAGGTGGGCTTTGAGGGAATGGAATCCGTCGGCGGAAGTGCTGTCAAGGACGGAGAGTACCATATAAACGTCGATTCAAGCTCTTCCATGTTCAAGATCGCCGACTGCGTGCTTAAAGTCAAGGACGGCGAAATGACTGCCGACATTATTATCGCGAGCAAGTCGTATGAATATCTTTTCATGGGTACGGGTGAGGAAGCCGATGCTGTTTCAAGCGAGATACCATATATCGGCTACACGACCGACGAGCAGGACAGGTCGGTGTTTACGGTGCCTGTCGAAGCGCTCGACAAGGAGATACAGTGCGCGGCGTTCAGCGCGAAAAAGAAGACATGGTATGACAGAACGCTCGTTTTCAGAGCCGATTCACTGCCCGACGACGCTTTCGCCGAAAGCCGCTATGCCGACGCCGCTTCGCTCGAACTTGCGGACGGCGAATACACTTGCGAGGTAACACTTGAAGGCGGCTCGGGACGCGCTTCGGTGCAGTCTCCCGCAAAAATAGCCGTAAAGGACGGAAAAGTCGCCGCCGAAATAATCTGGAGCAGCAATAAGTACGATTATATGATCGTCGAGGGCGAAAAGCTGCTCCCCGTAAGCTGCGAGGAACATTCCGTGTTCGAGATACCCGTCAAGGGCTTCGATTTCAAAATGCCCGTTTCCGCCGACACAACAGCTATGAGCACTCCCTACGAGATAGAATACACGCTTTACTTTGACTCCGCAACGATAAAATGATATGAATAAAAAGATTACTTCCCTGCTGACGGCGGCGCTGTTTCTTATGACCGCCGCGTGTGCCGAAAGCAAGCCGAACGAAACGGAAGCTTCAAGCTCTGCGGTTTCAACGAAAACTGCCGCCGAAAGCGGCTCCGATATAGTTGGCGGCATGGAGCTTCAATACGCCGAGCAGTTCTCCGCCGACTACCGCCGCGACGGGTGCAGCGTTATCACGATAGGCAGCGAACGCTTTCTGCTGGTGCCCGAAGGCATGGAACCCCCTAACGATACGGCGGGCATGACCGTTATCCGTCAGCCCGTGGGCGAGATATATCTTGCTGCAAGCTCCGCTATGGACCTCTTCGACGGGATAGGCGCTCTTGACAGGGTGACGATGACCTCCACCGACCTAAAAAGCTGGAGTCTTCCGAACATCAGAGCCGCGCTCGAAAACGGCAGTATCACCTATATCGGCAAATACAACGCCCCCGATTACGAAGCGCTTACGGAAAACGGCTGCGGGCTTGCGATAGAATCCACAATGATCTATCACAGCCCCGAGACCCGCGAAAAGATAGAACAACTCGGAATCCCCGTGCTTGTCGAACGTTCGAGCTACGAGAGCCACCCTTTAGGGCGCATGGAATGGCTTAAGCTTTACGGACTTATTCTCGGAAAGAGCGATGAAGCCGAAAAATATTTCAGAGAGAAAACAGCCGCCTTTGACGATATCACGGAAAAGAGCGGAAATATCTCGGGCGAACAGCGCAAAACGGCGGCGTTTTTCTATGTAAGCTCAAACGGGTATATCAATATCCGAAAGCCGGGCGATTATGTGCCGAAGATGATCGAGCTTGCGGGCGGGGAATACGTCTTCAAGGCGGAAGACCTCGATATCGACGACAATGCTCTTTCTACCATGAATATCCAGACAGAAAAATTCTACGAGCTTGCAATGAACGCCGACGTGCTTATCTACAACAGCACTATCGAGGGCGAGCTTGCGGACATCTCGCAGCTTACCGAAAAATGCGGAATACTTGCTGATTTCAAGGCGGTCAAAGAGGGTAATGTGTGGTGTACGGGGCAGAATATGTTCCAGCAGACCACAGGCGCCGCCGACATGATAGCAGACCTGAACAAGGTCTTTTCGGGAAACTCGGACAGTCAGCTCATCTACCTGCACAGATTGGAGTAAGCTATGGAGACGAAAAAAAGCAGACGTATAAGATATGCGGCGGGCTTTTCCGCGCTTATCATACTCGCGGCGTTTCTTTTCGCCGTGAATATCGTTATGGGAAGCAGCCGTATCTCTTTCGGCGAAACAGCGGACATTCTGTTCGGCAGCGCACCCGATTCGCCCGCCAAAAAGATAATCACGGACATAAGACTGCCGCGGACCGCCGCCGCCATGCTTCTCGGGGGAGCGCTTGCCGTTTCGGGGTTCCTGCTGCAATGCTTCTTCGACAACCCTATCGCGGGTCCCTACGTTCTCGGCATATCCTCGGGCGCGAAGCTTGCCGTTGCCGCGGTCATGATCTCCTCGCTGAAACACGGTATCATACTCGGCTCGTGGGTCATGGTGCTTGCTTCTTTCGTCGGGTCGCTCGTGTCAATGGGGCTGATCCTGCTGATCTCGGGAAAAGTCAAGAACATGGCGCAGCTAATTATAAGCGGCGTTATGATAGGATATATCTGCTCATCTATAACCGAGATAGCCGTCACCTTTGCCGACGACGCAAACATTGTCAATCTTCACAACTGGTCGATGGGCAGCTTTTCGGGAACAGACATGGAGGACGTTAAAATAATAGCCGTCATCGTTTTGGTCGGAACTGTTGCCGCGTTCCTTATGTCAAAGCCTTTGAGCGCGTATCAGTTGGGCGAGAGCTACGCAGCAAATCTCGGCATTGATCTGAAACTGTTCCGACTGCTGCTGATACTGATTTCGAGCCTGCTTTCCGCCTGCGTGACGGCGTTTGCGGGACCCGTTTCGTTTGTCGGAGTGGCTGTTCCACATCTGATGAAAAGTCTTTTCGGCACTGCGAAGCCCATAGTTATAATACCCGCGTCGTTTATCGGCGGGGCGGCGGTGTGTATGCTCTGCGACCTTGCGGCAAGGCTGATCTTTTCGCCGACCGAGCTCAGCATAAGCACCGTTACGGCGGTGTTCGGTGCGCCCGTCGTTATCGTGATAATGCTGCGGCGCGAAAGTCAAAGGAGGCGTGGCTAAAAATGCCGGAAAGCATATCAAAAGCAGTCACAGCTGAAAACATCTCGGTGGGCTACGGGAAAGTGACGGTCGCGGGCGGGATATCCTTCATAGTGGAAAAGGGCGAGATTCTTACGCTCATCGGACCGAACGGCGCGGGAAAATCCACGGTGCTCAAAAGCATATCGGCACAGCTGCCGCTTCTCGGGGGAAAGGTCTTCATAAACGGCGATGAGCTTTCCGCAGTTGGCGCGAAAAAGCTCTCGAAAGAATTAGCGCTTGTTCTGACCGAGCGGATTCATTCCGAAAGAATGACCTGCCGCGACATTGCCTCAACCGGGCGCTATCCCTACACGGGAAGGCTTGGGCTTCTGACTGAGGAAGATGAAAAAGCCGTTGATGAAGCGATGACGCTTACGGGCGTATCGCACCTTGCCGACGTGGATTTTCGCGAGATAAGCGACGGTCAGCGGCAATGCGTAATGCTTGCAAGAGCGATAGCACAGCAGCCCGATGTTCTTCTGCTCGACGAACCGACCTCATTTCTTGACATAAACCACAAGCTGGGGCTGCTGTCGCTGCTTCGGAAACTCACTAAGCAGAAAAACATCGCGGTGATACAGTCGCTTCACGAGCTTGACTTAGCACAGCGGTTTTCGGACAAGCTCGTGTGCATAAAAGACAAGCAAGCCGTGCTTGTTGGTTCTCCCGAGGAAGTTTTTTCAGGAAACTTCATTGAAGAACTGTACGGGATAGAAAACGGCAGCTTTCATAACAGCTATTGTATAGTAGAGCCGCAGGGTACGAATGGCGTTCCCGAGGTATTCGTGATCGGCGGCGGGGGAAAAGCTATCCCCGTTTACCGCGAACTGAACCGCAAGGGAATCCCTTTTGCGGCGGGTATCATACACGAGAACGATATCGAATACCCTGCCGCGAGTTCGCTTGCGTCGGTTCTGTTCACCGAGAACGCCTATGAGCCTATCGGCGAGAAAAACATAAAAGCGGCGCTCAAAGTTCTTGAGAAATGTTCGCGGGTAATATGCTGTCATGAAAGCTTCGGCACAATGAACGGCGGCAACGCTGTATTGCGCGACAAAGCCATAGAAATCGGCTCAATTGTCACAAATTAAATACTTCCGAGCCTTGTGAGAATTATCGCATTGATAACAAGCCGCCGAACGATACGAAGGTCAAACTCTTGCAAAGTGCATTAGGACAGATCCGCGCAAAAATAAACTATATACCGCCCTGCTCTTCCGAGTGCGGGCTGCTTTTTTCACTTACTCGCGCAGTGTGAATATCATTCCGCCGCAGACCGCACGCACTTCCTCCACGACCTTTGCTGTCAGAGGGTCTACCACATCGCCGATATGGTCGCCCTCGCTTACATTGTCCCCGAAATCGGCACAGGGAACGAAAATCCCCGCCGCATCGGAATTGACGAAGCCCACTTCCCTGCCCTCCGAGATTATCGGCTCGCGAACGGCTGCGGTCTCGCCTTTCCACATACCCAGTTCCTTCATTATGTTAAGTACGCCGTCAAATAGCTGCTTGCAGTATTCCTTCGTGATACGCATACCCACGCCCATTTCCACGACAAGCGTTTTCGTTCCGCGGGTATTGAGCGTGTGTGCGAGGGTCGATTCAAGCACCGTCGCGGCGTCGTGTATCCACACGAAATCCACGTTCATCATCTTAGCAAAAGGCAGCAGCGCGGGCGCTGTCGGAACGCTCATTCGTATCTGCGGTATCTCTTTGAGAAAGATATTGCTCGAATGAACGTCCACGCAGACGTCCGAG
>JAILFF010000306.1 GCA_024697705.1 Ruminococcus sp. | reverse complement strand
TTGCCTGCGTCGTCACGGGAGAAGCCGAAGGTCATCTGAGTAAGGTCGTTGGTACCGAAGCAGAAGAAGTCAGCCTCAGCAGCGATCTCGTCAGCGGTCAGGGCAGCTCTCGGGATCTCGATCATGGTACCTACTTCGTAGGTGAGGTCGGACTTCGCGTCGGCTATGATAGCGTCAGCGGTAGCAACAACGATCTTCTTAACGAACTTGAACTCCTTAACGTCGCCTACCAGCGGGATCATGATCTCGGGCTTAACGTTCCAGTCGGGATGAGCCTTCTTAACGTTGATAGCAGCCTTGATTACAGCGCTTGTCTGCATCTTGGCGATCTCGGGATAGGTTACGGTCAGACGGCAGCCTCTGTGACCCATCATCGGGTTGAACTCGTGAAGAGAAGCAATGATAGCCTTGATGTCCTCAACGGACTTGCCCTGTGCGTCTGCGAGAGCCTTGATGTCGTCCTCTTCGGTAGGAACGAACTCGTGGAGAGGCGGATCGAGGAAACGAATGGTAACAGGATTGCCTTCAAGAGCCTCATAGAGAGCCTCGAAGTCGCCCTGCTGCATGGGCTCGATCTTAGCGAGAGCAGCCTCTCTCTCTTCAACGGTATCAGCGCAAATCATCTCTCTGAAAGCAGCGATTCTGCTTGCTTCAAAGAACATATGCTCGGTTCTGCAAAGACCGATACCCTCAGCGCCCAGCTCTCTTGCCTTCTTAGCGTCAGCAGGAGTATCGGCGTTGGTTCTTACCTTAAGCTTTCTGTACTTGTCAGCCCAGCCCATGATCCTGCCGAACTCGCCCGCGATGGTAGCGTCAACGGTAGGAATGATGCCGTCATAGATGTTACCGGTGGAGCCGTCGATGGAGATGTAGTCGCCTTCCTTGAACTCCTTGCCGCCGAGAGTGAACTTCTTGTTAGCTTCGTCCATGTTGATCTCGGAGCAGCCGGATACGCAGCAGGTACCCATTCCACGGGCTACAACAGCAGCGTGAGAGGTCATACCGCCGCGAACGGTGAGGATACCCTGAGATACCTTCATACCGGTAATGTCCTCGGGAGAGGTCTCAAGACGAACGAGAACGACCTTCTCGCCCTTGCCTGCCCAAACTTCTGCGTCGTCAGCGGTGAATACGATCTTACCGCAGGCAGCTCCGGGGGAAGCGCCGAGACCCTTGCCCATAGGAGTAGCAGCCTTCAGAGCCTTAGCGTCGAACTGCGGGTGGAGCAGGGTGTCGAGGTTTCTCGGGTCGATCATGGCAACGGCTTCCTTCTCGGTGCGCATACCCTCGTCAACGAGGTCGCAGGCGATCTTAAGAGCAGCCTGAGCGGTTCTCTTGCCGTTTCTGGTCTGGAGCATATAGAGCTTGCCGTGTTCTACGGTGAACTCCATGTCCTGCATATCTCTGTAATGCTTTTCAAGGGTCTGGCAAACCTCATTGAACTGCTTGAAAGCCTCGGGGAACTTCTCTGCCATCTCGGAGATGTGCATAGGAGTACGAACGCCCGCAACAACGTCTTCGCCCTGAGCGTTGGTGAGGAACTCACCGAACAGACCCTTAGCGCCGGTAGCGGGGTCACGGGTGAAGGCAACGCCGGTACCGCAGTCGTCGCCCATGTTGCCGAATGCCATCGACTGTACGTTTACAGCGGTGCCCCAGCTGTAAGGAATGTCGTTGTCGCGTCTGTAAACGTTGGCTCTGGGGTTGTCCCAGGAACGGAATACAGCCTTGATAGCGCCCATCAGCTGCTCCTTGGGGTCGGTCGGGAACTCTGCGCCGATCTTGGACTTGTACTCAGCCTTGAACTGATTTGCAAGCTCCTTAAGATCGTCGGCAGTCAGCTCAACGTCCTGCTTAACGCCGCGCTCAGCCTTCATCTTGTCGATAAGCTCCTCGAAGTACTTCTTGCCGACTTCCATAACAACGTCGGAGTACATCTGGATAAATCTTCTGTAACAGTCCCAAGCCCATCTCGGATTGTTGGACTTTTCTGCGATTACGTTTACAACGTCCTCGTTGAGACCGAGGTTAAGAATAGTGTCCATCATGCCGGGCATGGAAGCTCTTGCACCGGAACGAACGGATACGAGCAGCGGGTTTTCCTTGTCGCCGAACTTCTTGCCGGTGATCTCTTCCATCTTTACGATGTACTCGTTGATCTCCTTCTGAATATCGGCGTTGATCTCTCTGCCGTCCTCATAGTACTGAGTGCAAGCCTCGGTAGTGATGGTGAAGCCCTGGGGAACGGGAAGACCGATGTTGGTCATCTCTGCCAGGTTAGCGCCCTTACCGCCGAGAAGCTCTCTCATGTTTGCGTTACCTTCGGTAAACAGATAACAATACTTCTTTGCCATTGGTAGAAAACCTCCAATAAAAAATTTTTGACATTCTTGTAGACGGAAAATACCCGCTGTCATGCCCGTCCTGCGGGCGGACATAGTGTCATACATATATTATAACAGATTTTCGTTCGGATTTCCATAGTTTTCATAGAAATTTAGCATTAGAATTCTATATAATGTTTAGTGTGTGTTTTTGTAGATTTTGCACACAAATTTAATATATACGAAATTTTCAGTCCTGTATTTTCCCTGCTTTGCCGTCTGAAAAAAGAACGGGCAGAATTGCCCGTCCCATAAAAGCGCTCTACTTACGGAAAGCGCCGATCTTTTCAAGCATAAAATCCGCGTAATCGTCGGCAAGCTCCATATCGTAGCTTTGCGGCTCGGCCGAAGCGTATTCCGCAAGCGCCGCGTCAAGCAGACCGTGAAAGCGCTCGGGCAGGTGGTTTTTTCCCCACTCGCCGCCCTCCTTCTTTGAAAGCAAAAGCCCCTCATTGCAGAAAGCCAGCACTCTCGCAAGGTTCAGCGCATAGTACATCGCGTCCTCGGTAATGTCATAACGTGCGTTTTCTATATCGTACCAGATACTGTCGATATAATCTTCGCGGCTGACCCGGTCAAACGCTTCGTCGGCGGGAATACCGTAAAGCGACCGCCCTCTGCTTTTGATAACGGCAAAGTGCGCCGCAAGGTCTTTGTCGGTGCCGTTCATTTTTGCAATATATTCATCGGGGTCGCGCCGATACCAGTCAAGCGTTCCCGTCGAAAAATGCAGCTCAAACGGTGTGGGGTAAACAAATGTGCTGCAAACCTCTGCCTTAACAACGCTGACTTCGATGCCCTTTGCGGGAGCGCGTTCGTTCATCGCGACAGTCATTTCCATAAACTGACGCTTGATCTCGTCGGAAATATCCTCTTTCACGGCAACGATGATATCAATGTCGCTCTTTTTCGGATTAAAGCAGCCCATGACCGCCGAGCCGTGCAGATATACGCCCGAAAGAGCCTGTCCGAATATCCGTACACATTCGGACACATATTCGTTAAGAAACGCGGAATAACCGCCTAATTCGCCGCCGTTCATCAGAAGGCTACGATAAACTCGACCTCGCCGAAGGTGAACTGAACGGGTATGCTGAAAGCGTCCTCGCCCAGCGCCACGTCCTCACCTCTGAACAGCGAAAGCGGCTCAAGACCGATCTCGGTGCCGGTCTCGTTGGACTCGTTCACCGCGTAAAGACCGTTTATTACGTTTAAGAACTCCGAAACGCTGGCGTCGTCAAATTCGTCAGACTCGAAATAAGCTTCCTTCGCAAAGCGCTTGGCGAAGCAGCGGTATTCCTCGGGCTCGGCGCTGATGATCGTCTGCCCCTTATACGCGCCGTTGATGATCTGACGAACGGTGCAGCTGCCCTCGGCTGTACGGCAGATAGCAGCGTCGAGCGGCGTGAAATCGTCGCCGATAAAGCGGATAAGGCTCTTGAACAGCAGCGTCACATAATTGGTGTAGAGTCTTGCATTGCGGGCGGTGCTGAAATGGAAGAACTCCGATACCATCGAAGAAAGCGCGTCGTACTGATCGCCCGAGATATCGTCGTCATCAAGCTTCAGAGTAGCCTTGTAGTCGTTTATCGCCTTTTCAAAATCGGCGTTCGAGAGCGCCCCCATATTGACGAGCGCCTGTCCGAGCAGCAGATAATCCGTCGGCTGCTTGTGCAGAAGATCGTCCACGTCCTGCTCTTTAAGGTATCCGAGCTGCACGGCAAGGTCGCCGAAGCGCAGATCGACGGTCTGCTGCATGACGTTTACGTGCTCGACCTGCTCTGAAGTCATAAGACCCTCGTTGATCGCGAGAACGCCGAGACGCATACGGGTGTTTTTCTTTTCGTCGAGAGCGCGGGAAAGCTGCTCGCGGCTTACGATATTATGGTTTAAAAGATACCCTCCGAAAAACTGTGAAAACATTATCAGATCACCCCTTTGCACACGTTATCGAGAATCTGTTTGACTTGATCGTTGGTTATGGGCTTCTGCAAAAAGTCGGCGGCGCCCGCCTTGATCGCCGATTTAAGGTACTGCTGAGTGCCTATCGACGAAGCCATGATAACTCTCGCGGCGGGGTCGGTCTCCTTGATCTTTGTGAGCGCGTCGATACCCGTAACGACGGGCATAACTATGTCCATGAAAACGACGTCGGGCTTGCTTTCGGCGTACTTGTCGATAGCCTGCTGACCGTCGGCAGCCTCGATTATCTCCTTTACGCCAAGCGACGAGATAAACATGACCATGCTTTTTCTTGCAAACATCGAGTCGTCGCAGATCATTACCTTTATATCTTCAATATTCATCATATTTCCTCCGTTTCGTATGAAAGTATTCCTCATATACTATTTTAACATACTTTTTGGATTTTTTCAAGGGAATTTTGTCCAACTTGATTAGTCGTTTTACACAAATTTTTCGGATTTTTTTCGGCATACTTTCCATCTGTCAGCTTATAGGGTCATCGGTTCTGTAATGTGTTCATCAAACGTTTTGTATACACCATGTTTTGGGTTTCGACTATAAGTGCCAAAATCCGAGACACACATCACGGTTTTTCATTGTTGTTTTTTGGAATCAAGCAAAAATATCTCACCAATCTTATCCATCGCCTTTACGATCTTGCTTTTTTCATTTTCATGCAGGTACAAGGTACGAAGTTCTTCTTCACTAATATCATCAGCGGCTGCGATCTCTGCCGAAGCAGATGATATTGTATCTGTTAACTCGGTTTTCTCCAACTCTTTATTATCCTTCATCTGCTTCACCTCAGTTCGTTAATTCAATGCCTTAATACTGAATACCTACTCGATCTCGGGACGCAGATATTATGACAACCGGACGACTCTGCGCTATGTCAGAGAACACGGATATGAGATAAAACGCGGGAAATATATCTCCGTAAAAGCGCCCGGACAGCAAAGAGCCGTCAGAACGAAAACGCTCGGCGAGGAGTATACCGAAGAAAGCCTTATAACGCGAATACTGTATCGTGAAGTGGGTAATAATATAGCTGTTTGTCACAGCAAGCACTATTCGAGAGGCAGTAAAATGGAAAAGATAGCTGTAGGTATGACGATAAAGCTGGTCAAGGATTATGATGGGAGCAAGCCCGTCGGCTCGACAGCTACGATAGTCTACATTGATGACTTCGACCAGATCTTCGTTGACTGGAGTGACGGGGGTCAGGCAAAGTTCTCCGAGGAACAGCTTGTTAATTACTTTGAGCTTTCGGCGTAAGGTCTTTCTTTAAAAATGTCACCCTTGTATATAGTTTCATTATGAAAAAAGTATGCGGACTGCATTGTAACGAGATCCCAAGCTATGACCCTGTGCCTGAACGTAACAAAATAATATTTTCAGCCAATTTGAGGATTGCCGTATTGCAGTCCTCATTTTTTTGCGGTCAATAGCGGTCAGCTGCTCACCGGCGTTCTTCACTATAAAACTATGCCCCTTAAAAGCGAATACCTTTTATCGGATTTTGGTATCATTGACCTCCGTACAATTGCCTTTCAGATCATTCCATCTCCTGCATTGACCGCCTGTTTCAGCGACTTCGCGGAACAGAACATCACTGTCTTATCCCTCGAAAGATCGGTGACAACTGTAAAACGTCCGAAGCTGCCGATGCTTACTTCCTCGCCCTCGGTCAGAATCTGCCGCAGGGCGTCCATCACCGAATTTATGTAACGGTATGCCGACTGTTCGGAGATACCCTTACGACTTGCAAGCTCTCTCGTAAAATCTCTTGTATCCATCAGGTGCGCCCCTTTCGCCGTATGATCTCGGAAATCGCCATCATGACCTGAAAGGTATCGAAGTATCCATTTCGGAATTGAGCTTTTCGACCATTTCCTCATCGTCGAGCGAAAGCTCATCTGCAAGTTCGGTTATGCTCACACCGGGGCAAAGCATATTTATAATTATCATTTCATTAGCCATTGCTATTCTTCCTTTCATTTCTAAGCTCCCTTCTGATGAAGGTGATGTATCTGCGGCGGGTGTTCCC
>JAILFF010000280.1 GCA_024697705.1 Ruminococcus sp. | reverse complement strand
CCCTTCTTCAGAAGGGTTTCCCCCACAAAAGCTTGCGACAGCAGCAAACAACTCGTAGAAAACAAATTGAACGGTTCAAAAATAAAATCGGCAATTTCTAAAAATCCCCACAAAAATGCGAAAACGAATGAGTTATCAAGTCAGAACGGGAACAAATGAATTGCCGATTTTATTTGCACGAAAGAGCGCAGCGATTTTCGTGCAAGAGGGGTCAGCGCAAAACTATAAAAATTCGCTTAACAGGGGTCTCTTTCGTGAAATATCGCCTGTCTGAACTTCGTTCAGACCTGCTCCTTCACGAAATAAAATCGGCAATTTACTTGTTTCCGAACATATTTGCTGATTTATTCGCTTCTGCTTTTTTGTGGGCTTTTTTAGAAATTGCCGATTTTATTTTTGAGCTATACACTTTGCTCTTTACCGTGGGCTTTGCTTAAACCGTAGGCTTTGTGGGGGAAACCCTTCTGAAGAAGGGTTCTCCCCCACACCCCCTTCCTAAGACTTTTGGTTTGCCTCTTTTAAAGATAGCTATTTACAGTTATTGACAAACAGACCCCGAAATCGGCGGTCTGCTTTTTTATGCTCGTATGTTCTTGAAAATTACAAGAAAAATTAAAAAAAGGGGTTTACATTCGGCACAAAATATAGTATAATATTCTTTAGAGAATTATTTGACAAGAACATATTTTCTTATTTTAAAGAAAAAGATTTAGGAGTGAGTCAGATGGAACCGAAATATAAAAGAATATTGCTCAAATTGAGCGGTGAGGCTCTTGCCGGAGAAAAGAAGACCGGACTTGATTACGAGATAATCACCGTGCTTGCAAAGGCTGTTAAGAAATGCGTTGACGCAGGCGTGCAGGTCGGTATCGTTGTCGGCGGAGGTAATTTCTGGCGCGGGCGCTCCAGCGGCGCTATGGACAGGACACGTGCAGACCATATCGGTATGCTCGCTACTACCATGAACGCCCTTGCCGTCGCAGACGGCATGGAGGCTTGCGGACTTCAGGTCAGAGTTCAGACCGCTATTTCCATGCCCCAGGTAGCCGAGCCCTATATCCGCAATAAGGCGGAAAGACACTTTGAAAAGGGCAGAGTCGTTATCTTCGGCTGCGGAACGGGCAACCCGTTCTTCTCGACTGATACCGCCGCAGCTCTCCGCGCTGCCGAGATCGAGGCTGATATCATCTTCAAGGCGACTATGGTCGATGGCGTTTACGATAAAGACCCTCACCAGTACGACGACGCCGTGAAGTTCGATGAGATCACCTTCTCCGACGTGCTTGCCAAGAACCTTAAGGTCATGGACGCTACCGCCGCGGCACTCTGCAAGGATAACAATATCCCGATACTCGTTTTCGATATCGCCCGCCCCGAGAATATCTACGACGCCTGCATGGGCGAGAATATCGGAACCATCGTAAGATAATTGATGTATTATAAAATTAATAAGTGAAAGGAAGCCCGAATATGAATACCGTTATTGATACCGCCAAGACTAAAATGAAGAAATCCATCAACCATCTGATCGACGATTACGCGACAATACGCGCCGGCAGAGCCAATCCTGCCGTACTCGATAAGGTAAAGGTCGATTATTACGGCGCTCCCACTCCGATAAATCAGCTGGCAAGCGTTTCCACCTCCGAAGCGAGAGTGCTTGTCATCACCCCCTACGACAAGAGCATCTTAAAGGGCATCGAAAAGGCGATACAGGCGTCCGATGTGGGCATCAACCCGCAGAACGACGGTCAGGTGATCCGCCTTATCTTCCCGCAGCTCACCGAGGACAGACGTAAGGAGATCGTTAAGGACGTAAGAAAAATGGGCGAGGAGTCCAAGGTACACATTCGTTCTATCCGCCGCGACGCCATCGAAAAGATCAAGGCGATGAAGAAAAACGGAGATATCACCGAGGACGATCTTAAGGTAGGCGAGGATAAGATACAGAAGATCACCGATAAGAGCATCAAGGAGATCGACGATCAGATCGCCGCCAAGGAAAAAGAGGTAATGACCGTCTGATTCCGGAGGTTCACGGAATATGGCTGTAAAAAAATTCAAGTCCTCGCTGCCCGAGGGCACGCAGATACCCGTCCATATCGGCATGATAATGGACGGCAACGGCAGGTGGGCGAAAAAGCGCGGTCTGCCGCGTAAGATAGGACACCGCGAGGGCGCACAGACGTTCAGAACGATAACCCGCCACGCCAAGAACTTAGGGGTAAAATACTTTACAGTATACGCTTTTTCTACCGAGAACTGGCGCCGCCCGAAGGACGAGGTAGAGGCGATAATGGATCTTTTCGAGAAGTATCTGGACGAGGTTCGCGACTTCATCGAGGAGAATATCCGCGTCTGCTTTATCGGCGACCGTTCGATGCTTCGTCCCGCGTTGCAGGAGAAAATGAAAAGCGTCGAGGAAGATTCAAAGGATTTCAGCGCTATGACGCTGCTTATCGCCATCAACTACGGCGGCAGGGACGAGATAGTCCATTCGGCGCGGAAGCTCGCGGAAAAAGTAAAAGCAGGCGAGCTCGACCCTGCGGATATCAATGAAAAACTGCTTAACGATAACCTCTACACGGCGGAGCTTGAAAACGACATCGCTCCCGACGTAGACCTTATCGTGCGCCCCAGCGGGGAACAGCGGCTTTCAAATTTCATGATCTGGCAGGCGGCTTACGCGGAGTATTATTTCACGAATATTCTCTGGCCCGATTTCAAGCCCGCCGATCTCGAAAAGGCTATCATCGCTTACAGCGACAGAAACCGTCGTTTCGGTGCTGTCTGAAAAAATAAAATAAGGAACGTGTAGAATAATGAAGACAAGGGTGATCTCCTCGTTTGTGGCGCTGGCGTTTGCGATACTGGTGCTCGTGTTCGCGCATACATGGGTGCTGTACCTGACGGTCGCGTCAATAGCGGTCGGCGCGCTTTACGAGCTTCTCAAAGCTATGGGGCTGATAAAATACCTGCCCGAATGCTGCGCCTGCTTCGCGTTTACGGCGTTAGACTGCCTTATCGGAATGGTCCACCGGCATAATTTCCTGACTATATTCAACAGGGAAATCTATACGGTGATCTTTGTCGGAGCGCTCGCGTGTTTTTATCTGAAAAACCATGACCAATACAGTTACTCGGTGCCGTTCTCGTTTGCGGGAATAACGCTGTGCGTGACGTTCAGCTTCCGCACGCTTATCAGGATAGTCGAGGATTTCCCCGATTTCGGCGTGTTTGCGGTCGTGCTTACATTGGCGAGCGCGTGGCTTGCCGACGCGGGCGCGTACTTCGCGGGAACGTTCTTCGGCAGGCACAAGTTAGCGCCTGTTATCAGCCCGAAAAAGACTGTCGAGGGCGTGATAGGCGGCACGGTCTGCAACGGCGTGATACTGCTGATCGCGGCTATCGTCTACGGCAAGCTTATCAACAAGGGCGTGACCATGCACTATCCCGCTATATTCATTGCGGGTATGCTCTGTTCGCCCATCGGTCTGCTCGGAGACCTTGCGGCTTCCGTTATCAAGCGGCAGACGGGCATCAAGGATTACGGAAAAATAATGCCGGGACACGGCGGCGTAATGGATCGCTTTGACAGCGTGATGTTCGTGGCGCCGTTCATGTACTGGCTGTTTGCGGCGGGGTGGCTCATCTCCGCGAAATAATATCGCATTAAGGCTTTGTGGGGAACATAAAGCCTTTGCGTGTTTAAAAGAGGGAAAAATTATGGACAGTATCGAACGCTCTATGACGATGACGGTGCTCGGCTCTACCGGCTCGATAGGAACGCAGGCGCTTGAAATAGCCGAAAAGCACGGGATAAGGGTAAGGGCTTTGGCGGCGCACTCGAACGTCAAATTACTGGCGGAGCAGGCAAAGCGCTGCGGCGCGGAGTACGCCTGCATCTACCGCGAGGACAAAGCGCGGGAGCTTGAAGACCTTCTTGCGGGTACGGATATCAAGGTACTAAGCGGCGAGGAGGGCTTGAAGCAGACGGCAAGGCTCAAAGTCGATAAGATGCTCAATTCGGTCGTCGGCATGGTGGGGCTTGTTCCCACGCTCGAAGCCATCGACGCGGGCAACGACATTGCGCTTGCCAACAAGGAAACTCTCGTGGCGGGCGGCGATCTTGTCAATAAACGCGCCGCCGAAAAGGGAGTTAAAATATACCCCGTTGACAGCGAACATTCGGCAATTTTCCAGTGCTTGCAAGGCAACAAGAGCAGTCAGCTCGACAAGATAATACTTACTGCGTCGGGAGGACCCTTCTTCGGGAAAAAGCGCTCCGAGCTGGAAAACGTCACCGTAGAGCAGGCGCTAAACCACCCGAACTGGTCGATGGGGAACAAGATCACGATAGATTCCGCCACGCTGATGAACAAGGGGCTTGAATTTATCGAAGCCATGCACCTTTTCGGCGTAAGTCCCGAGCAGATCGAGATAGTAGTCCACCGTCAGAGCGTGGTACATTCGGCGGTGCAGTATGCCGACAACTCGGTGATAGCGCAGATGGGCGTTCCCGATATGAAAATACCGATACAGTACGCGTTGCTGTATCCCGAGCGTGTGGAGTGCCCCGTGAAGGCGCTTTCGCTGACGGATTACGGCACGCTGACCTTCGAGAAGCCCGATTACGAGACTTTTGACTGTCTTACCGCGTGTATCGAGGCGATAACAGCGGGTGGGATACTTCCCGCGGCGGTGAACGGTGCGAATGAAGTCGCTGTGAGGGCGTTTCTTGACGGGAAGATACGATTCCTTGATATTGGCAGACTGGTGAGAAATGCTCTTGAAACGATAGAGAACCGTCCGTGTGACAGTCTTGAAGCGGTGCTTGAGGCGGACAGGGAAGCAAGGCAGCTGACGGAGAAAGCAATAGAGAATAAATGAGCAGTAAGGAATAAAAACCAAAAGTCTTAGGAAAGGGGTGTGGGGGATAACCCTTCTTCAGAAGGGTTTCCCCCACAAAAGCCGGCGCTATTTGCAAGCTGACGGTAAAAAGCGAAGCCGTTAAGTTCAAAATAAAATCGGCAATTCATAAGAAAGCAGCGAAAAATCAGAGGTTAGAAGTTCTGCAAAACAGTACGGAAACAAGTGAATTGCCGATTTTATTGTGCGAAAGAGCGAAGCGATTTTCACGCAACAATAGCGCGGATTTCCGCAAAATTGCAGAGTCTATGAAACGATACATTGCAGGTATTACAGGAAAGTACGACAAAAGAAAGGGCATGATTTATGAGCAAGATACTTGGCATCGTCTTCGCGGTGCTGATCTTTGAGATGATAATAGTTATCCATGAGTTCGGACACTTTATCGTGGCGAAGAAAAACGGCGTTAAGGTAAACGAATTCGCGATAGGCATGGGTCCCGCGATTTTCAAAAAGCAGAAGGGCGACACGCTCTACGCGCTGAGGGTTTTCCCCATCGGCGGCTACTGCGCAATGGAGGGCGAGGACGTCGGCAGCGATTCGGAGGGCGCATTCTGCAAGAAAAGCACT
Source organism: Ruminococcus sp. (assembly GCA_024697705.1). Lineage (GTDB taxonomy): Bacteria > Bacillota > Clostridia > Oscillospirales > Ruminococcaceae > YE71. Next base: position 4,557 of record JAILFF010000280.1, on the reverse strand, counting down.
CCTCGGAAGATAGCGATAGTTATCGCGGGTATAGTGATGAACCTGCTGCTGGGTTTTGTCTTGCAGCTGATAAATACGAGCATTTCGGGTCCCATCAGCACGACGACCGTAGCGAGGTTTTACGAGGACGCGGTATCGAACAGCGAGGGCGGCTTGCGCGAGAACGACAAGATAGTATCTGTCAACGGTATGCGGATATTCACGCAGATGGATATAGTTTACCAGTTCCGCAACGACGAGGACGGTCTGTTCGCGATGGAGGTGATCAGAGACGGACATCGGGTAAAGCTTGACAGCGTGCCGTTTACTCTGCGCGGTGGCAATGCCGAGTCGCTGTATATTGATTTTATGGTAAAGCCCCAAGAGCTTAATCCGATGACGGCGGTCTCGGAGAGTTTCAGGCAAATGCTGACAAACGGAAGGCTGATCTATCTGTCACTGTTTGACATGATCCGCGGAAAGTATTCGCTCAAAGAGATCTCGGGACCCGTGGGCATAGTCGAGCAGATCGACGAGGTGATCGACTCACGCACAGACGAGGAGACGGGGATAGACTGGGCGGCGCTTTCGCAGGATATGCTTTTTTTAGGCAGCTTTATCTCGACGAACATCGGACTTTTCAATCTGCTGCCGCTGCCTGCGCTTGACGGCGGAAGGCTCATATTCCTGCTGATCGAGCTGGTAAGGCGAAAGCCCGTAGAGCCAAAGTATGAAGGCGCTGTGCATTTGGTTGGAATGGCGGTACTGCTGTGCTTTATGCTGGTAGTCACGGTTAGTGATATAACGAAGCTGTTCCATTAAAAAAATTATAAGCAAAGCGGCTTCGGTCGGCTTTGCTTTATCCGTTTTGGTGTGTTTTAAATTTGTTTCGGGAAAGGACGTTTATCATGGCAAGAACTGTAAGACCCGTAAAAATCTCCGACCTTACTCTTGACGGTAAAAAAATCTATATCCAGTCGATGCTCAATATCGAAGCTCACGACATCGAAAACAGCGTCAGGCAGGCGAAGGCGCTCGAAGAAGCAGGCTGCGAGATAATCCGCGCCGCCGTTCCCGACCTTGAAGCCGTGCCGCTTATCACCGCTCTAAAGGAAAATGTCGCCGTGCCGATAGTCGCCGATATCCACTTCGATCACCGCATAGCTCTTGCCTGCGCCGAAGCAGGCGTGGATAAGATACGCATCAACCCCGGTAATATCGGCGGCAGCGAAAAGGTAAAAGCCGTTGTAGACGCCTGCAAACAGCGCCATATCCCCATAAGGATAGGCGTGAACGGCGGCTCGCTCGAAAAGGAACTGCTCGCAAAATACGGCTCGCCTACGGCGGAGGCGCTCGTCGAAAGCGCGATGGGTCACGTTAAGCTGCTCGAAAACGAGGACTTCCGTGATATCGTCATCTCGATAAAGTCCTCCGACGTGCCTACCATGATAAAGGCTTACCGCCTTCTTGCCGCGCAGTGCGATTATCCGCTGCATCTCGGCGTTACCGAAGCGGGCACCGAGCGAATGGGACTTATCAAGTCCGCAATGGGTATCGGCTCGCTGCTCGTTGACGGCATCGGCGAGACTATCCGCGTGTCGCTTACCGATTCGCCCGTTAAGGAAATATACGCCGCGAAGGATATCCTCAAAGCCTGCGGAAAGCGCGGCGGCGTTAAGCTCGTTTCCTGCCCTACCTGCGGAAGAACGCAGATAGATTTGATAGGGCTTGCCAACAAGGTCGAGGACGCGCTTAAGAACGTCGATAAGGATATAACCGTCGCCGTTATGGGCTGCGTGGTCAACGGCATCGGCGAAGCGGGCGAAGCTGATATAGGTATCGCGGGCGGCAAGGGCTGCGCGGTGCTTTTCAGACACGGCAAACAGATAAAGAAGGTTACGGAGGAGGAAGCTCTCGGCTGCCTTCTTGAAGAAATAGAACGTCTGTGACAGATAAGGAACGTTTATAAATGGAAAAAACTTTACAGCAATTTCTCGAAGGACTCAACGAAACGGCTCCTGACGAGCTTAAAGAAGCGGAGATACTGCGCCTCGTTTACAGCGAGGTATCGAACGTTCTTGAAATGTTCCTGCACTGCCGCACGCTTATCCCCTACGCGACGGTCGCGGCGTTTCAGCGCGATATGCGCGTAAAATGGGGGATGAACGACTTCCTGCTTAGGATAAAGTATACCCCGGATATGCTCACGGCGGATTATTTCTTCGAGCTGACGGGCTTTTTAAAGGCGCGTTTCCCCGTCGTGAACGGATTCTTCGACGACGCGGACGTTACTCTCGAAAACGGCGTGTTTACGGTGTCGCTCAAACGCGGCGGTGCCAATGTGCTTAAAAAGGCGGGCATCGAACGCGCTTTCCCCGATCTTGTCAGGGAGATGTTCGTAACTTCCGTGAAGCTCGAACTGGCGGGCGTTACCGAAGTCAGCGACGAGGTCTACCTCGCGGAGCAGGAAAAGATCATCAGCGAGATAGAATCGAGCCTGCCGCCCCCGCCCCCGCCCGGAGCAGCACCCGCGCCCGCGGCAGCCGCGGGTCAGACTTACTCGCCGAAGGGCTTCCGCACGTTCAGCGCCGATTTCACCGAACTGCCGATAATATGCAAGGACGCCGCCGTGCTGATGGGTTCGCCCGTCATGCCCGACGAGAAGGTCACGAAGATGATAAACGCCTCCGAAAAAAGCGACGAGAAATACGTCTGCTGGGGCGAGGTGTTCTCGATCGAGACCCGCGAGACCAAAAGCGGCATGATGATAGCGATAATCTCGTTTACCGATTTTACCTCGTCCGTCACGATGAAGATACTGGGCTCGGCGAAGAAGTACCGCGGAAAGCTCACAAAGGACGATCTTGTCGAGATACTGGGCGAGCTGAAAAAGGGCAGCACCATAATAGCATCGGGTGCTCTCGCGGAGGACGATTTCGACCACAAGGTCTACATGACCCCCGAGAGGATAATGGTCGTAAAGAAGAAAATGCGCGTCGATACCGCCGAGCAGAAGCGCGTGGAGCTTCACTGCCATACGAATATGTCCGCTATGGACGCGCTTGCCGCTCCGAGCGCCCTTGTTAAACGCGCTTACAGCTGGGGTCACAGGGCGTTAGCCATAACAGACCACGGCGTGGTGCAGGGCTTCCCCGACGCGGTGGGAGCCGTCAAGGGTATCGTCAAGGAGGGCGGCGATTTCAAGGCGCTCTACGGCGTTGAAGCTTACGAGGTCAACAACGATATCAAGATTTATATCGGCTCGCGTCACCCGAAGCTGACGGGCGAGGTCATCGTTTTCGACCTCGAAACGACGGGTACCAAGCCCGATTCCGACCGTATCATCGAGATAGGCGCGGTAAAGCTCAGAGGGCTTGAAATAATCGACCGCTTTGATATGTTCGTAAACCCGCACCGCGAGCTGACCGAGTATATCACCGAGCTGACAAGTATAACCGACGATATGTTAAAGGACGCTCCCGAAGAAGCCGACGCGCTGAAAGCGTTCATGGAGTTCTGCGGGGAAATGCCGCTGCTTGTGGCGCACAATGCGAATTTCGACTGCTCTTTTATCAGGGAAGCCGTTAAGCGCTGCGGAGTGACCTTCGATTACGATCAGCTCGATACCGTGCTGTGGTCGCAGAAGCTTCTGCCCGATCTCGAAAAGCACAAGCTCGATTCGCTGGCGGAGCATTACGGCGTGGGCGATTTCCACCACCACCGCGCCTGCGACGACGCCGAAACGCTGGCAAAAATATACATCGAAATGTCAAGGGCGGAGATAAAGAATTATCCCTACATGATAATCACCGCCGATATGTTAAACAGCCTGCACGCGCCGCTCAACGACGTAACGGGCTTAAAGACCTATCATCAGATAATACTTGTCCGCAACAACACGGGGCTTAAAAATCTTTACCGAATGATCTCGGACTCGAACCTCAAATACTACAAGCGCCGCCCCCGCATACCGAAGTCGGAGCTTGTGAAGAACCGAGAGGGCTTGATAATCGGCTCTGCCTGCGAAGCGGGAGAGGTCATTCAGGCTTATCTGAGCGGCGAACCGTATGAGAAGATAAAGCAGATAGCCTCGTTCTACGACTATCTTGAGATACAGCCCGACGGCAACAACGAGTTCATGCTTATCTCCGAGCGCGAGCCCTACGATAGGATAAACACCGTCGAAGACCTGCACAATATAAACAGGTTCATCGTGAAGCTGGGCGAAGACTTGGGGCTACCCGTCTGCGCGACGGGCGACGTTCACGTTCTCGACCCGAAGGACTTGCAGTACCGCGCCATAATCATGGCTTCAAAGGGCTTTGAGGACGCCGACAAGCAGGCTCCGCTCTATTTCAAGACGACCGACCAGATGCTTTCCGAGCTTGCTTACTTAGGCGAGGAAAAGGCTTTTGAGGTCGTGGTAAAGAATACCAATATGTTCGCCGACCGCGTGGAGGGCGGCTTGAAGGCTTTCCCCGACGGCACCTACACGCCGTTCATTCCGGGAGCGGTGCGCGAATTGCAGGATATCTGCTGGAAAAAGTGCCTTTCCATCTACGGCGACTGCGAGCCCGA
>JAILFF010000263.1 GCA_024697705.1 Ruminococcus sp. | reverse complement strand
TTCTCGCCGTTCTCGTCAAGCACAAGACCGAGAACAACGACGTTCTTGTAAGGTGCTTTGTCGAACAGAAGAGTAGAAATAGCCATCAGCGAATAGAACCAGCCGCGGGTCTGATCGACCGCTTCGGAGATGAAGTCGGCGGGGAACTGGCTCTCGAAAAGGTCTTTATTCTCGAACGGATAGTGATGCTGCGCGAAAGGCATAGCGCCCGAATCGAACCAGCAGTCGATAACTTCGGAAACGCGCTTCATCTGCTTGCCGCACTCGGGGCACTTGATAGTAACCGCGTCGATGTAGGGGCGGTGAAGCTCTATATCGTCGGGGCAGTTGTCGGACATGGATTTAAGTTCCTCGATAGAGCCGATCGAATGACGGTGTCCGCATTCGCACTCCCAGATATTGAGCGGAGTTCCCCAATATCTGTTGCGGGAGATACCCCAGTCCTGAACGTTTTTCAGCCAGTCGCCGAAACGTCCCTCGCCGATGTTCTTCGGATACCAGTTAACTGTCGCGTTGTTGGCGATGAGCTTGTCCTTGACGGCGGTCATCTTGATGAACCAGCTGTCGCGGGCGTAGTAGATAAGCGGCGACTTGCAGCGCCAGCAATGCGGATATTCATGCTCGAACTTGGGTGCGGAGAACAGCTTGCCCTCCTTGTCAAGGTCTTTTAATACTTCGGGGTCGGCTTTCTTTACGAACATACCCGCGTAAGGGGTCTCTTCGGTCATGTTGCCCGCGCCGTCAACGAACTGCACGAAAGGCAGGTCGTACTTTCTGCCGACGTTTGCGTCGTCCTCACCGAAAGCGGGAGCGATATGAACGATACCTGTACCGTCGGACATGGTAACGTAGGTGTCGCATACGATATAATGACCCTTCTGCGGCAGCTTTGCCACATAGTCCTCGGTGCATTTGAAGAGCGGCTCGTATTCCTTGTATTCGAGGTCGGTTCCCTTGTAGGTCTCGACAACCTCGTAAGCGGGCTTGCCGTCAGCCGCAAGCGAACCGAGAACGCTGTCAAGAAGCGCCTCCGCCATGATGTAGGTCTTTCCGTCGGCGGCGTTTACGCGGCAGTAGGTCTCGTTCGGGTTCACGCAGAGCGCCACGTTAGAGGGCAGCGTCCACGGGGTAGTCGTCCACGCGAGGAAATAAGCGTTGTCCTCGCCCTTTATCTTGAAGCGGGCAACAGCCGAGCGCTCCTTGACGAGCTTATAGCCCTGAGCCACTTCGTGCGACGAAAGCGGAGTTCCGCAGCGCGGGCAGTAGGGGACGATCTTGAAGCCCTTGTAAAGCAGACCCTTATCGTATATCTGCTTTAAAGCCCACCATTCCGATTCGATAAAGCTGTTATGATAGGTAACGTAGGGGTTATCCATATCCGCCCAGAAGCCGACAGTGCCGGAGAAGTCCTCCCACATACCCTTGTATTTCCACACGGATTCCTTGCACTTGGTGATGAACGGCTCCAGACCGTATTCCTCGATCTGCTCCTTGCCGTCGAGACCGAGCAGCTTTTCTACCTCCAGCTCGACCGGCAGACCGTGAGTGTCCCAGCCGGCTTTTCTCGGAACCATTGCGCCCTTCATGGCGTGATAGCGGGGGATCATGTCCTTGATAGCGCGGGTAAGAACGTGTCCGATATGCGGCTTGCCGTTAGCCGTCGGAGGACCGTCATAGAAAACATAGCTCTCGCCCTTTCTGCGGGAGTCGATCTGCTTTTCAAATATGCCGTTCTCTTTCCAGAACTTTTCGACCTGTTTTTCCCTCTGAACAAAGTTCAGATTTGAATCGACCTTTTTGTACATATTATATCATTCCTTTGCAGCTATTTATTTCATTTATAAAAAATCCGAGCAGCTCCGCGTAGACCCGCGGCTTATTTACCTGCAAGCCGCAGTGCGGATAGCCCGCAATAGCGCGGTATTTTGCTTTCGGATAGGCTTTCATGAGCCGCGCCATCGACTTGCGGGCGGGTTCTTCCTTAGAGAAGAAAAATACCATTCTGCGCTGCGTTTCCCAGCCGAATATCGGCAGTGCGCAGTGGTAGCAGACATCGACCATTCCCTGCACCGTGGTATCGGAAAACGTCCTGCGCTCCGAAGCCATTGACTCTATCATCGGGCGGAATTGTTCAGTTCTTTTGCCGCCCACAAATTTCAAAAAGCCGTTATTCATCAGCTCGTCGGCAGCCTTTTCGGGGTCGTCGGTGTCGAAAGCGCGTGTCAGCTTTCGGAATACTTTGTACATCATTTTTCTTTTCGGCGGGATAAAATCGAAGAACGGTCCGCCGTCGAAGAATGTGCAGCCGACCTCTATGCCACGGGTTTCAAGCTCCGCAAGCACCGCGAGCGCCACTTCCGCGCCCATCGAGCTGCCTTGCAAAAGCGCTAACCGTTTAATGCCGTTTTCCGCGAGATAGTCGGCGATTTTGCGGGCTTCCTCGTCAGCCGAGACAAGCTCCGTGCCGTCGCGACCGTGACCGTCCAAGGTCGGCATAATGACGAAATACTCGTCCGCAAGATACTTCCCGAACGGAACGCAGTCCTTAGCCGTGCAGAGCATACCGTGTATCAGCACGACAGCGGGCGAACCGATGTTCCCAAGCGTTTCAAAAGTCATGACAAGCACCTCATTTCATATAAACACCGCCGCGCAGACAATGACTATAAGGAAAAACGCGAACAGCGCCCACAGAAT
>JAILFF010000227.1 GCA_024697705.1 Ruminococcus sp. | reverse complement strand
CGGTATGCAGATATCACCCGAAATTCTGCACAAGTTCCTTTCGATGGACGTTTCTCCCGAAAGCTTGAATGTGCTTCAGTCCTTCCTTGACTTTCTGTTTGAAAAGTATTCCAAGCCCAAGGAAGAAAATAAGCCGGAGGAGTGATATACCGACCGACTGACAGGAAATCCAAGACCTGTCCATTAACCTCCCGTACGTCTGCCGACAAATTTTTGCCATAGGTCGCACGAGGAGTTAGTGGGCAGGTCTATAAACATAAGAAAGCAGAAAATTACAACGTTGAGTTTTCGGCTCAGCGCATTAAGAACGAGATTGATTTCTTGATTATTATTATGAAGTCGAGATATGCCCTGAGTCGGCAAAAGCGCGTTTCAAGGCGGCTATCGGTACCTGATCTATCCATATTTCGGTTTTGCTTTCCATGATAAGCCCTGACGGTTCATATACCATTACCAAATGTGACTTTGCAGGATTATATCAATCTGACAGCGTATAGAATATACATATTTTATCCTGAAATGGATGCGGACAGAATTCGCAAAATATTTCTCGCTCCGATATGTCTGTATGTATCAACGCTGTTTTTCTTCTTTATCCTCCCGATTCCTCATAGATCCATTCTGAAAGACCAGTTCCCGATAGATTTTTCTTTGTATGCAAGCGTTTCTTCTTTAATCAGTGAGAATCCGTTTTTACAATAAAAGGTCACATTTTTCTCGGAATTGGTAGTTACGGTGATCAAATTTCCGCCGCCTGCTCTTACCAAAGGAATAAGGAAATCCTGTATCGCCCCCGTTCCGACGCCTTGACATTGATGGTTCGGATCAACTGCCAAAAAATACAAATGCCAGCGTGGTTCATGGATGCCTTTTACAACAATTTCCGTTTTATCTGACAGCTCCATAAACTTAAGGGTGTCTTCAAGCCCGATCTTTGCGATAACGCCCGGCATTCCACTTACCGCATAATCCCAAAAACCAACCGGTTTGTCAGATGGTTTCTCAACGATCACAATCACTGCGACCTTTCCGTCCGCAACGCCTATATAGCAGTCATTCTTGCGGATAGTAGCTCTGAATATCCCCTTCATCAGAAGCTCATAAAAATCGCGCAGCTTTGTCTCTGACTTGAACCGGTCTTTGAAAATTCCCCAAAAAAGAGGATAGTTCACAAAGGACTCTATGAAAACCTTTAATGTCTCAGCTTCATAAGAGCTGTCATAATGCTTATACTCAACCATATTCATCTCCTCCTGAACTGTAATATCTTCTGTAATTATTATAACATATTTCTGCCAAAAATCAACCCCTAAACTCGCAAATCTCGCATTTTCAAGCACTTTACAGCTTTCCGTGACCGTTTTAAAACCACTTTGGTCAACAAATGTTCCTCTCTGACTTCTCTCGATCTCGGACATAATTTTGATATGAGCAAAGTCACAACGATGCAGGGAATGTTCCGGAATTGTTCATCTCTGACAACTATTGATTTTGGAGATAGCTTTGATACAAAAAATGTGAAATATATGCACTATATGTTTGCTGATTGTTCATCACTGACTTCTCTTGATCCGGGAGATAAATTTGTTCCCGGTTACGGCGGAACGACTGATATGTTTACCGGCTGCACAAGTCTTTCGGAGATCACACTTTCAAACAATTTCCAATACGGCATAGAATATGATATGCGTCTTCCGAACGAAACAGGCCGGAATATCGGCGACAAAAGAGTTTCGGGCTACGATTAATATGCTGTGATTGATGTGAATAGTCTTAATGAAGATGGTGATACCAAGATCACAAAGGGCACACCCAAGACCCTTAAAGTCGGCAGATACATCGAACTCGGAGACACTGTTGATTTCGGTGAGGGAACATATTTCTGGGCGGACGATAATTACAGCTATGTCGGGAATAATATACAATTCTTCAGCGGAGAGAATAAAGTCAACAGCTGCTCTTATAATGGTTTGAACGATTATCAGTACGTTTTCACGTTTTCGGACGCTTTTACCGATGTACAGACAGAAGACGAGGGTTATGATAACCGTTTTTGACACCGAGGACATTATCACCACAAGCGGAGGCGGCGATCAAAACGATCCGCTTGAGCTTGACCCCCAGCCCTTTCCCTTCGGAGGCTGATGTGTTCAAAGCAGGCGATCAAGGGAGCTTAACAGACTAACTATACGGACACGATCATTCCACGCGGAGCGGTCGTGTCCTTTTTGTGCTGTTGAACTTCGCTGTGGTGCCGAAGTCAAAAGCGTTCCCGATATTAGCAAAAAAATACAGAGGGCATTTCACCGTGCCCTCTGTTTAAGATCATTTGCGGTGCAAACCGCGTTTTCATATGTTATGCTCTGTCTTTCGCTTAACGCGCCCGAAAAATGCGAGAAACGCGCAGGCGATAATTCCGCCTAATGTCGGGACGCTGTCAGTGCCTGTTTTCGGCGAAGCGTCGGCGGCTTCTTCGCTGTTTGCGGCGGGAGTGTTTTCAGAAGCAGTTTCGCCCGCAGGTGCGGCAGAGCTGTTTTCCGACGAAGCCTGTCCTGCGTTGTCAGCGGCTTCGTCGGAAGCGCTCTGTGAAACGGCGTTATCCGCATTTACGGTGGAATTTCCGTCGGCGGCAGCACTAACATTTGCTGACTTTTCCGCGCTAAAAGGTTCGGACGGAGTAACAGCGGCGGGCTCGCTGTTTTCAGACGTTTCTTTGGTAAACACAAACGGATCGGAATAAAGATAGTATTCCCCGAAGGATTCTCCGCCGAGAGTCAGGTCGGCTTTGTAACGCCAAATCATGAGCGAACGGTCTTTGTCAAGCTCTTCTATCCTGACAAGCTCGGCAGTATCGAGCGCTTTTGTTTCGCCCGAACGAAGGGCTGCGATAGGCTTCTCAATATCCGACCCGTCTTTTGCAGTGACGTCCGCAGATGAGATGCTTTCGATAAGCTCTGTTGTCTTCCACGCGAAATCCGTAGTCATTCCGTTAAGACCACGCAGATAATCGCGGGCAAAGGTATCATTATCGGCGTACGTCCAAGTCCATGTCGTCAAGCCCCTGTGCCTGCCGATCTCTACGGTCTTTTCGCCGAAATTGAAGTTTACCGGAGCATAGGTCGCGTTCCTGCGGTCAAGAGCGCTGTAAAGCGTTTTCAGCGCTTCCTCCGCGCCGCTGTTTTCCTCTATCTCCTGATAATTGCTGAACTCGGGCATATATGGAAGCATTCTGCCCTCGAATGGGAAAAACAGCACCCCTATTGCTATCTCGGGGTAGTCCTTATAAATGGCGTCGAGGATATCCAAATAATATTATAACAGAAGCTTCGGGAGTTGTCATTCACCGGAACGGTTAAACTCACACATGAACACGGGCTGAGAAAATAGGTCGGTGATATGTTCTGTAATTAATCCGTTATATCAAAATACATATTATCAAAAATTTAACCATTTTGGTGAATGACATATCGGCTGTTTTATGATATGATATTATTAGTGCGGGATAATTTGACAATTTCCTTTGAAAAACGACTTTACATGAGATTTTTTAATATTTTATATCGCAGCAGCGCAGTAAAAGGAAAACAGGGAGTGAAGCGGATCAATGGAAGAAAAGGAAAAAAAGATCACCATGACGGCAAATCCCAAAAATACAAAGAAAAACAGCCGAAAAGCGAAACAGGACGACGGGGAATACAACGCGGTATTTTCGGATATACCCGCCGCCTCAAAGCCGTCGCGTAAGCGTGCCGAGCAGCGGAACGAGCGCGAGGCGAGGGAGTATGTGGAAAAACGCCGCGCCGAACGTGCTTTGAAAGAAAAGCAGCAGAAGAAGAAACAGTTCATTGCTTTCATAAAGGCGATCGCCGTGACTTTGGGCGCGGCTGCTGCCGTTGCTTTGATATGGTATATTCACGGGATATGGGTCTATAAAGGTATTTTCCTTGACAACACGTTCATAAACGGCGTCAGCGTGGGAAAGCTCTCGGTCGATGATGCCGCGCAGCTTGTAAAGCAGTATTCGGGCATACCGAATGTGATAAGCCTTACTCGTCCCGACGGCGAGGTCGTCACCGTTGCGCTCACCGAAGTTGACGGCGCCGACAATATCCGCAGCAGCTTGGAGGAGCTCTTTAAAAAGCAGGATCATTTCAAATGGCTGCAAGCCCGCAGCAGAAAGACGGAGTACAGCTTTTCTCCCGATTTTGCTTACAGCCGCGAAAAGCTCTATGAGATCGTAGACAGCAGGATCGTCGCTGAACAGACTCCGACAGAACCGAAGAACGCACGCATCGAAAGAACATCCGACGGCTTCAGGATAGTCCCCGAATTAGTCGGCACGGCGGCGGACGCGAAGGATATTCAGCCGCTTTACGATTATATCGACGGCTTTCTTGACAGCGGCACCTATTCAATAAACCTGAAAAAATGCAGCTTCTACGATCAGCCCGCTGTGACGAGCGACGACCTCCGCGACGAGCTGAAAACGCTGAACAACCTTAGTAAAGCGAGATTCACTCTCGATTACGGCTTTGCCCGCGAAACGCTCGAAGGCAGGCAGGTGCTCGACTGGATAAGCCTTGACGCTCAAAGCCCTTCGGACGGTTTTGCTGTCGATACGGATATGGTCGAAAGCTATGTCGAAAGCGTTGCGAAGAAGTACGATTCCTTCGGCAAGAGCAGGACGTTCACTTCGACTACCCGCGGCGTGATAACTGTCGAGCAGGGCGAGGGCTGCTACGGCTGGCTGACCGATTATTCAAAGACAGCCGAGCTGTTGATCGATCTTATCCGCAAGGGTGATTCTGCAAGCTTCGAGCCGATATATTACGAAACGAGCGGGTTCAGCTATACGGGCAGACCCGAATGGCGTACCGCCGAGACCGATTTCTCCGATACCTACTGCGAGGTCGATCTTTCCGCGCAGCATTTCTGGTACTACAAAAACGGCGAGCTGAAATATCAGTGCGACATTGTATCCGGTATGCCGACCGACGCCAAAAATACTCCGGGCGGCGTATACAAGCTTTGGTACAAGGAAAGGGACAAGACTCTCGAAGGCAGCACTTCGGAAGGTGAGACCTGGTCTACATTTGTTAATTACTGGAACAACATTTCACTTTTCGGCGTGGGACTGCACGACGCATGGTGGCACGACTATTTCGGCGGAGACAGGTATGTTTACGCGGGTTCGCACGGGTGCGTCAATATGCCCATAGAAGCGGCTGAGTATGTCTATGAAAACGTAGAATTGGATACGCCTGTTTTCATGTACTGGTGAGCCGTACTCACATTTATTCCTTTCTCGAATTCTTCGTATTTACCGCTTTGTCGGGAAATGTAACGGTAGGTATCCGAAGTGAATGAAAATGAAGAGAAAGGCATAGTGATATCACAAAGATCTGTCGTGATAATTGCTGTAATATTTCTTCTTCTGCCGGTGGGTGGCGTCAGACCGGGCGACTGCATTTACGACGTACATCTGAACAAGCCCCTTGCGGAGGGCGAACATCCTAGCGGTAATAAAAATATCGATACTATCGCTCGACGGCGAAACGCCCTTAAACGGCGCTAATGTTAAGACGATTTTAATAGCAAAGTAAATAATCTTTTAGGAGGAAGAGATTATGAAAAAACTTATATACATACTTTCCGCGCCGGCGATAATGTCTGCGCCCGTGACCGCATACGCCGAAGCCAAAAGCGTTACCTAAACGAGCGACCCGCAGTCGGCTGACGCGATCATCACCA
>JAILFF010000186.1 GCA_024697705.1 Ruminococcus sp. | reverse complement strand
TAAAGACCGTCACGGCGGGCGTAAAGATCAGGTCGGAATTGTAAAGCGTGTCATGGAACATCGTGCGGTGCGGCCGGTAGAAGCTGTCAACGATCTTTTTATCCGCGAGACAGGGGTAAAGCGTGGAAACCCTGCAAAGGCACTCCTCCTGCGCGGAGGCTCCCCTGACCACGCCGCCGCCGGGATTTTTCGACGAAGCAAAATTCAGCACGCAGACCTTTTTATCCTTGTACTGTTCGGCGGCTTCAAAAGTCCTTTTCGGCGAGACTACTACCCTTGCGGGCTTATCTTTCGGCTTGCCTTGCAGGACGAGCTGTTCCGTTTCGGGGAGAAAATACTGCTTCGCCAGTGATTTTTTTACGGACTCTGCAAGTTCGTCGTCCTCGCCGCAGAGCCGCATGGTATCGTTAAAAATTTCAACATATTCGGGTCTTCCCATTGGTATTACCTCTTTTCTGTTTATCAGATATTTCATGTAGAATTGTAGGGCGGGGGCTTGCTCCCAACCGTGAATTTGCCACTGCACGTTGTTTTTCCCCGTAGGGTTTTGCGCTATCTATTTTCTTTTATCTATTATCTTTTATCTATTATCTTTTATCTTCTATTTGTCAGGCTTTCAAGCAGATCGGGCGTAATATTCAGAGTGCCGATCTTCCCGCTGCCCGCCGCCAGCTTATCAAACGCCTGCGCAATAAGCTTCTCGGGCTCCATGCCGAGCGTCGCCAGCGCGATAAGCGTATCGCTTCCTATGGCGCTGTACGCCTCCATGATCGTCCTTACTCGGTAGGCGTCGGCGTCGGCTGCCTTGCGCGTGTTTTCGAGCTTAAGATCTGCAAGCTCGCGCCGCTTGCGTTCGAGAGCTATCTCCGCATCGAGCTTGATCTCTTTACGCTTCGCCTCGCTCTCGACCTTCATTCGCTCAAACTCGGTCTCGCGTTCAAGCACCATGCGCTTGGTGGCGATCTCCGCCTCGCGTATCTTCTTTTTCTTTTCCTCAACGCTGATGTCGGTGCTGAGCTCGTTCTCCTTGACGCGGCGCTCCTGCTCTATCGAAGCGTTCCTGCGCTCGTAAAGCGCGTCGTCCGACTGCTTCAATATCTGCTCGCGGGCGGTTGCTTCAAGGGCGCGGGCGGTGTCGGGCTCGGCAGATACCTTTATCACCGAGAACCCGCAGACCTCCAGCCCCATAGCCTTAAGCTCGGCGCTCTTCCTGAAATCGTCAAACGCCTCCGCCGCTATCTCCGTGCCCGGCTTTATAGCCTCCGTCAGATCGAGCCGCCCCACGCTGTTTCTGATGAATACTCCCGCAAAATTCGCCAGCCGCTTGTCGAGCTTCTGCATGGGGTTATTGTTATACTTTTTCGTGCGAAGATCGACCGTGAAATCCATAGCACCCGCCGTGCGCTTGTAATCGACGGCACGGTAGGTCATCTGCGCCTGCACCGTCACCTTCTGATTGTCGCGGGTCAGCGTTTCAAGGACGAAATCAACGTCGCAGTTGCCGACAGGCACGGCGCTGACGGCAGTCATGCTCTCGATGCAGAAGAACGCCAGTCCAACGCCCTCGCCGACGAGCTTACCCTTGCGGTATCTTAAAATATACTGATTAGGCATGAATTTTACATACATTATAAATCACTCCCCGTAAAAAGTCAATAGCATCTTGTTTTTCCGAATAATTCAATAAGCGCTGTCTTGTCGGGACAGACCGAGTAGCTCCACCCGAGCCCCGTCAGCTGCATGATCTTCTTTGTAAGGCTCTGCATACTGAGCCTTTTGATGAATGAGTTGTCCAAATGCCACGAGCGTAAGGAATACTCGGTAGTCCCGCCCGACTTTGCGTAAGCGGTCTCCTTAACAAGCCGATACCCGAAGTCATCGCGTTCGAGCAGCAGCCCGTATTCCGATTCCGAAACGTGTACGGGCTGTTCAAGCCTTTTCAGTACGATAGTCTTTTTGCTTTCCTTCATATCGATACGCTCCTTTTGTTAATATCATTTCGTTAATAACATTATAGCACTATTGATTTCGCTTGTCAATATTCTCAGATCAAATTCATCGTTTTATACAAAATGATATTATCGAATTTGTATTATTATACCGCATTATCCGAAAAAAGCCCCCGAACAGCCGCAAGACCGTTCGGGGACATTGATTTTTTTATGAAATACCGCTATTTAATTATGTGCTTGACATGATAGTTCGACCCGCAATGGATTACTTAATCCAACCTGACATATTCCGCATGGATATACCCGTGCTTCCAGACGCCGTTTTCGGGGCGGTATTCGTATACCCTGTACCATGTCGAATTGTCGCTTTGGATAATGCCGTCCTTCTTGCTGACCTTGATCTTCTCTCCCGAGTCGATGTTCCACATATCGGCAGAAGCGGCGTAGGGAGCAACGCGGAGCGCCACGACATTGGCGGTGACGGTGGCTTCCGCGCTCTCGCCGAACGAAAAATCGTCGGAGAATATCGCGAGGGAGCATTTATAATCGGTGCCCGTAGCGTCTGCCACCTCGGAGCCGTACTTCTGCGCGATGGCATACAGATCGTCATAGCCCTCGAATTGCAGATGGCAAAGTTTGCCGCTTATTATAGAAATTGAGGTATCGTTAGCGGGATCGACAGCGCCGAGGCAGTTTGCCTTTGAGATCATATCGGAATATTTGTCGCCGATCTTTAAGCCGTCGCCGATAACAGCGCCGTCCACCGCGTAAATAATAACGCCCTCGTTCTCGCCGCTTTCAAACAGTTCAAGCAGATCTTCCTCGTCGCCGAAGTCCTCATCGGGATAGCTTATCAGCACGCCCGGGAAACAGCTGTCGCTCGTAATTCCGCAGATATACGAGCCGTCCGACCGCTCGTATTCGTTCCACGAAACGCGGTAATCGCTGCCGACGGTATCGAGTATATCCGAAACGTCCATACCGACAAGAGAAGCGGCGGGGATCACCTCGGCTTTTTTGGGCGCGGGCTTTTCCTTGGGAGTGGTAGTCTCAACGGGCGCGGGAGTGGTTGCGGGCTTGAAAGTAGTGGTCGTAATGGCGGGAGTTGTTGTGACATAGCTGCCGCCGCCGTTGGTGTCCTTGCCTGTTATCAGCTTGAACACCGTCCATATGAGAAATATCCCCACCGCGCAGATACCGATGCAGATAAGGATTATCATCAGGTTGGATTTTCTTTCCGCAGTTAAGACCTTGCTGCCGTCGGAGCGGTAAGCGCTGTGACGCGGGGCGTTATCGGAGTAGCCGTAACCGTCGTCGTAATAACTGTCGCTGCTGTCCCGATAGTAGTCGCTGTCGGAATAGGCGGCGTCCCGATAACTATTGTCATAATAATTATCGTAAGCGCTGTCATTATAGCTGTTATCATAGTTATTATTGTAGCTGTTATTGTCGTAGCTGTCGCGGTAGTAGCCTTCGTCGTACCGATCGGCGGCGGCAGGCTCGTCATAAAAGCCGTTCTGACTATCGTAACTGCTGTAATCGTCATTACTGCCGCTGTAATAGCTGTCGTAACCGCCGACGGAGGGGGCGTTTCCGTCGTCACGCGGCTTATATATGGGCTGTCCGCATCTGTCGCAGAATCTGCCGCTGTCCTGTTCGTATCCGCAATTCCTGCAAAACATTTTTCTTTATACCTCCGTGACCGGGGAGCATTTTCGGCGCTCCCGGCTGACTCTTTCATATCATACCTTCCATAATCAGCCGTACCGAATGTCGAAATAACGGTCGGCACGGCTAATAATAGTATATCATGTCGGGGAATGGTTGTCAAGATTTCGCAGACGGGCTACGGAGTTGAAATATTGAAAATCCCTTGTAAATACGGTGAAAAATTGGGGGATACGATAAATGAGCATTTAAGCAAAGCGAAGGCAAAACCAAAAGTCTTAGGAAGGGTCTCTAATGAAGGCAGATCCAAAAGTCTTAGGAAGGGGGTGGCACGAGCAAAGCTCGTGCAGGGGAGAACCCTTCTTCAGAAGGGTTTCCCCCACAGAAGCCTACGGCGGCAAAAAAACGAACCGGAGAAAGAAAACTGAACGGTTCAAAAAAATAAAATCGGCAATTTAAGAAAAGCGAACAAAAACGCACAAGCGAATAAATCAGCAAGTCTGTACGGGAACAAGCAAATTGCCGATTTTATATTTGCAAAATAGCGAAGCGATTTTTGCAAATCGAAAGCGCAAAGCCCCAC
>JAILFF010000102.1 GCA_024697705.1 Ruminococcus sp. | reverse complement strand
ACGGCTGCGAAAATATGGTTCTCGATTTCGCAGGAGTGGAGTACATCTCGTCTGCGGGGCTGAGAGTTCTGCTTGCAGCTCACAAAACCATGAGCAAAAAGGGAGGCGTGAAGCTTAAAAACGTCGGCGATGACATCATGGAGATTTTCGAGGTGACGGGCTTTTCCGACATACTCGATATAGAATGACCAAGATCAAAGGGGTGAAACGGCATGAAAGAGCTTAAAACAGAAGCAATTAAGGAAAATCTTCCGGAGGTCACAGCATTTATTGACGAACAGCTTGAAGCGGTGGACTGTCCGATGAAGCTGCAAATGAAAATCGACATCGCCGTTGAGGAAATATTCGTGAATATCGCGAATTATGCCTACCCCGACGGCACGGGAACGGCGGTCATTCGTGTGGAGTTCACCGACGACCCGCTCACGGTCGAGATAACATTCATTGACAGCGGCGTTCCCTACGACCCGCTCGCAAAGCCCGACCCCGACATATCTCTTTCGGCTAACGAAAGGCAGATCGGCGGTTTGGGAATATTCATGGTCAAAAAGAGCATGGACGACATGAAATATCAATACCTTGACGGACAGAATATTCTCACGCTCATAAAAAGGCTGGTGATCGCATGATAAAAAAATTCGGAATGACTTTGGGTGGCTTGCAGCAAAAGATACTTAATCTCGTTCTGATCTTCATTCTTGCCATTGTCGGCGTGTTTATGGCGGTATCGACTTATCTTTCAAATAATCTGACAAAGGTCGTGGAGAAATCCTCGGAGGAGCAGAAGGCTTCGATGTCGAGGATAAGCGGTGACACCATGACCGCGGTGCTTGAATCGGCTATGGTGCAAAGCTGCGATATGCAGACGAACATCGCGGATAACGTGTTTGCCGAAGCTCGCGGGAACGTTACGATGCTCAAAGATTACGCCGAGTATATTTTTGAGCACCCCGATGAATTTACCGATAAGACCGTCGAATATCCGAAAAAGGAAAACAACGGCATACCGTCGGTACAGCTTCAGCACGAGGCGGCAATTGACCCTGCCGACGACAGATATCTCGGGCTTGCGGCGAATATGAGCGAACTGCTGCTCACCATGTTCAAAAACTCGGAGGTACTCAATTCGAGCTTTATTGCGACCGCCGACGGAAGCATAATCTTTGTGGACGACCGTTCTGGCGAGTATTTCGACGAAAACGGAAATGTCGAGAGCTTCGATACCCGCAGGCGTCCCTGGTATATCGGTGCTGCAAATGCGGGCGAATTGTACTTCACGGGCGTTGAGCTTGACGCATTTACTGATATTCCGGGGCTTGTCTGCTCGGCTCCCGTATACGCTGACGGCGAGCTTGTTGCCGTAGTCGGCGCGGATATTTTTCTGTACAACATTTCGGAATACGTAAGGGAGTCGGCGGATTCCGGAAGTATGATATTCATTATCAATCAGAACGGAGAAAAAGTTTTTTCTTCGGTAAGCGACGGCGAATTTAAAGCGGAGACATCGGCTAACGCGGTCGATCTCCGAAACAGCGAAAACAAAGACGTTGCGGACTTTGTCACAAAGGCTCTCAAAGAAAAGACCGGCTTGCAGACGGTGAACATAAACGAAAAGACATATTATGTCTGCGGTTCTCCGATGAAAACCGTCGGCTGGACGATAGTTTCTGTCGTTGATAAGGCGCTTATGGACTCTCCTACAAACGCTATGATCTCGGAATACGAACACATCAATAAAGAAGCGCAGAACGATTATGCCAAGAGCGCGGGAAATTCTCGGAATACCATGCTCGTTATGACAATCGTTATACTTGTTCTCGGAACGGCGAGTGCGCTATTTATAGCGGGCAGGATAGTCAAGCCTGTCGAGCGCATGACGGCACGTATCGGCGAGATAAGCGACAACGACCTCGCTTTCGAGATGGAGGACACCTACCGCACGAAGGACGAAATAGAAGTTCTTGCCGAAGCCTTCGCCATGTTGTCAAAGCGCACGAGGGATTACATAGCGCAGATAACGAGGATCACTGCCGAAAAAGAGCGTATCGGCGCTGAATTGGAACTTGCGACCCGTATCCAGGCTGATATGCTTCCGAATCTGTTCCCCGCGTTCCCCGAACGCCCCGAATTCGACATTTACGCTTCGATGACCCCCGCTAAGGAGGTCGGCGGAGATTTCTACGACTTCTTCCTGATCGACGACGATCATCTGGGGCTTGTCATGGCGGACGTATCGGGCAAGGGCGTTCCCGCGGCGCTGTTTATGATGATGTCCAAGATTTTGGTCAACAATTTTGCTATGATGGGCGGCAGTCCCGCACAGGTATTGCAGCAGGTCAACTCTCAGATCTGCAAGAACAACGACGAGGAAATGTTCGTGACCGTGTGGTTCGGCGTGCTTGAGATCTCGACGGGAAAAGTCACTGCGGCAAACGCGGGACACGAATACCCGATGGTAAAAAAAGCCGACGGCAGCTTCGAGATATTCAAGGACAAGCACGGATTTGTAGTCGGCGGAATGGACGGAGTGCGCTACAAGGAGTACGAATTCACGCTCGAAAAGGGCGGAGCGCTGTTCCTCTACACCGACGGCGTAGCCGAAGCGACTAACGCCAAAAACGAGCTTTTCGGCACCGAAAGAATGATCGCCGCGCTGAATATAGCCCCCGAAGCAGAACCGAAAACGCTGCTTGAAAACATGAAGCAGGCAGTAGACGAATTTGTCGGCGAGGCTCCGCAGTTTGACGATCTTACCATGCTTTGCGTCAAGTATATTTAATGGAGGAATAATTTACATGGAACGTATGAAGAAAACTATGACGCTTGCCGCCGCTTTGACAATGACTTTCGGACTTTCTGTCACGGTTTCAGCCGACGGTTCGGTGAACAAGGACATAGTGATACTCTACACGAACGACGTTCACTGCGGTATCGATGACTATATCGGCTACGACGGTCTTGCGCTGTACAAGCGAAATGCAGGCGGAGCATGAAAATGTCCTGCTCGTTGACGCTGGCGATGCTATTCAGGGGACTTCGATAGGCTCGATAAGCGAGGGTGAGTATATTATTTCGATGATGAACAAGGTCGGCTACGATGCGGCGACTTTGGGCAACCACGAGTTTGATTACAGTGTGTCGGTGTTGCAGAAACGCGCCGCCGAGCTGGAGTGCGGTTACATCTGCTGCAATTTTTACGACAAAGGCACGGGACAGACCCTATTTGACCCGTACAAGCTGATTAGACTGCGGCGATACGCAGATAGCCTTTGTTGGTGTGTCAACTCCCGAAACGTTTTCAAAATCGACTCCCGTGTTTTTCCAGAATGATGAGGGCGAATATATTTACAGCTTTGCAGAGGAAGGCATGGCGCTTTACGATATAGTTCAGCAGAACGTTGACAGGGCAAGAGAAGACGGCGCGGACTATGTTATCATGCTTGCGCATCTCGGCGAAACCGACATTACCGAAGGCTGGAGTGCGCAGGAAGTAATCGCGGGCACAACGGGCATCGACGCGGTTATCGACGGTCATTCGCACGATACAACGCCTTCGCTCACCGTGCAGAACAAAGACGGCGCAGATGTTACCGTAACTCAGACAGGCACCAAGCTCGCGAATATCGGCAAGATGACCATAACCGACGAAGGGCTGACCACCGAGCTGATAAGCGAAGTCCCCGC
>JAILFF010000095.1 GCA_024697705.1 Ruminococcus sp. | reverse complement strand
AAGAAAATCCATTGCTCCCGCCGAAAGAGCTTTTGCCTCGGTTTCGGCATACTCGTAAGCTGTCAGGAATATTACGGGGATATTCCTTGCCGATTTCATTTTATTATGCTCCTTCATCATTTCATATCCGACCATACCTGTCATGTGGATATCGAGAAGTATAAGATCGGGATTTACTTTGGTTTCTTTTAGAAAGGAGATCAGCTCCTCGCCGGAAACAAGACAGTTAACCTGAAAGCCGTTAAAGCTAAGAATCCTGTCAGCCGACTTGCGGTTTGAAGCGTCGTCGTCAACTACGGTTATCCAGTAATTCATATTATCAAATACCTCCTAACGGTCATTTTGTTGCTTTTGCAATTATTTCCATAAGTACTGCGGCTTCGAGCGGCTTACCTATACAGCTTACTGCGCCAAGCTCCTCAGCCTTGCTTTTCACATCATCGGTGAGCGAACCGGTCATAAGGCACACCGGCGCATCGGCAAGCCCGTTATCCGCACGAATAGCCTCAAGAGTTTCTATTCCGTTCATATCGGGCATTTCCACATCAATAACGGTAAGCATCGGAGACTCTTCCCTCAGTTTTTTAAGACATTCCTCTCCCGAGGAAGCGGTGACAGCCTCGTGACCTGCTTTTTTTACAATGAAGCTCGCCATTCTGAGCATCATCGAATCGTCGTCCGTGATAAGTATTTTGCTCATTTTTTCAAGACCTTTCCGATACCCTCAACGGTATCTGTGTATTCTTTTATAAGATCGCCGTGACGGGAACGGATCAGTTCGTGATCTCCGTCTCGTGCGGCAAATTCTAAGATCCTTGCGTGTTCCGAAAGCTGCACCGCGCCTATCGTCAGCGAAGCGCTTTTTACACTGTGAACGATTATCCTGTAATTATCGAGATCGTTCTTCGCGAACGCCTTTTCAAGCTCTTCGCGCTTATCGGAATCATAATATCCCTGCAAGGTATCGAGGTAAAACTCCCGCGAATCCATACAGTAGCCCATACCCGTCATTACGTTGAGCGAGGGGCACTTTTCTCTGATGTCCGCAAGCTCCGCATAAGAGAAGGAATCACTGTCCTCTCCGCTTTGCGCGGGTTTGATCTCGGGGAGCTGATTTTTCCTATACGATAGCTTTTCTGGAGGAAGATACTTGGCAAGCTTTTTCTCTAACAGAGCGCCCTCAATGGGCTTTGAAAGATAATCGCTGAAACCTGCCTCAAGATACATTTCCTTCGCACCGAGCACAGCGTTTGCGGTCAGAGCTATAACAACAGTGCTTTCGGGCAGCAGCTCCAGACGTTTCAGTTCGCGAAGCGTTTCGATGCCGTCCATTTTTGGCATCATGTGGTCAAGGAAGATCATATCGTATTTTTTGCTCTCGGCAAGCTCGACAGTCTTCTGTCCCGAAGCGGCGGTGTCGGGAATGATCCCGTGAATTTTCAGCAGGTTCACCGCTACCTTTAGATTCATTTCATTGTCGTCTACAACAAGCACCTTGACATCGGGCGCGTACAGATGTTCCTTCGACTGATCGTCATCGTCGGCAGAAGCACGGCGGTAATCATTTCCTATCGGAGCGGGATCGACTATCCCCTGCTTCAGACGGAAACCGAATGTCGAGCCCTCGCCGTAAACGCTCTCGACAGAAAGCTCGCTGTTCATCATCGCGAGCAGCCTTGTGACGATCGAGATGCCGAGACCCGTACCCTCGATATTGCGGTTGCGCTTCTCGTCAAGCCTTATAAATGATTCATACAGCTTGCTTAAGTCTTCGTCGCGTATACCGATCCCCGTATCAATGACAGCCACGTATAATTCTATGCTGTCCTTAGTGCGGTTCTCTCCGCGTATCAAAAAAGTGACCGAGCCTTTTTCGGTATACTTGACGGCGTTTGTCAGCAGATTCGATATGATCTGCCGTATACGCACATCATCGCCAGAAAGCATAGCAGGAAGCGTCGGGTCGATATTTACGATAAAATTCAAGCCTCCCGCGGCAGCTCTCGGCGTAATTGCATTGATAAGATCGTTAATTACGGCGGCGGTGTCGTACTCTACCGCGAGTATCTCCATCTTGCCGTCCTCGATCTTCGAGAAATCGAGAATACTGTTGATAAGCGAAAGCAGCGTTCTGCCCGCGCTCTTGATATTGAGCGAATACTCGCGTATGCTGCTGTCGGCGCACTCGCGGAGTATCATTTCGTTCATGCCGAGAACGGCGTTTATCGGCGTGCGTATCTCATGCGACATCTGCGCCAGAAAAGAGGTCTTGGCGTTGCCCGCAGCTATCGCCGCCTCTGCCGATTTTCTTAAGTTTTCGTTGACCCTGTCCTGCATGACCATCAGCCGCGTCATCAGCCGATAGACCGTTATCACGCAGAATATGAACGCGACAAGCGACGCCATTCCGTAAACGATCACGTTGCCGTAGATCTTTCTTATATTGCCCACCACATAAACGGTAAACGACGTCGAAACATTGCTTTCCGCGATAAGCGTTTTCCATCTGTTATCATAATCTTTGAACAATCCGACTGTTTTTCCGTCAGGGACGATACTGCCGTATGACAAAGAATTGATATTGGTGCGAAGATCCTTCGACATCTGATATCTGCCGTTCGGATGATTTATTATGTATCCGCTTGCATCGGTAAGAAAAGCGTATCCGTTGTCGGAATAGCTGTTTCCGAGAATATCTATGAGCTTATCCATATAGAAATCAATACCGAAATTGCCTATCCATTCGCCTGTCTTGTCATCGTAAACTCTTTCGGCGAAGGTGACGCAGTAGATACCTGTCTGAGCGTCAAAATACGGCTCGGAGATTATCCATTCCTTTTCCGACGCCATAAGCTCCTGATACCATGTTCTGGATTCGGTGTCAAAGTCGGGATCGGGTTTCCATCCGTTATTCATATAGACGGGATAATCAAATGCGGGATTGGCGATATAGCTTACGGAGATCTCAGGATACTGGTGAGTGATCTGATCGAGC
>JAILFF010000030.1 GCA_024697705.1 Ruminococcus sp. | reverse complement strand
GCATTGTTTCAGTTCATATAACATTTACAAAAGATTAATAGAATAATGTAAACTTTTTCGACTTGAAAACTGTCTAATATTATAGAAACCCCCAATAATACATTATACAGAACAAACAGAAACGGAACAAAAAAAGGAGACAATCAAAATGAAAAAAATAAACAGAGTCGCGGAATTCTTTAGGAACCTCAGACACCTCGGCAAGGACAAGCACATAGCGGCGAGCTGCACCAACATCGACGCCTTTATCAGCGCCATGATCGACGAGCCCGCAGGCGATTTTGAAGCCGAATACGAAACCTTTGCGGGCGAATACTTCTACGACCGATAACCACACCGACAGCAAAACGAATAAAGATACAATAACAGAGACAAAATAAACATAAGCACTCAGTGCGGAACAAAAAAAGGAGACGATCAAAATGAAAAAAATAAACAGATTCGCGGAATTCTTTAGGAACCTCAGACACCTCGGCAAGGACAAGCGCATTGCGGCAAGCTGCACCGACATCGACGCCTTTATCAGCGCCATGATCGACGAGCCCGCGGGCGATTTTGAAGCCGAATACGAATCCTTTGCGGGAGAATACTTCTACGACCGATAGAATATCAGACAACAAAGCGAACAAGAGAAATTACCTTCCTCCAAAAAATAGAAAAACAGACCCGGCAGCGGCACGAACTAAATTCGTGCGATCGGCTGTCGGGTCTGTTTTTAGTTAGCAGTGAACAGTTAATAATGAACAGTTAGGGAGCACCTGCGGCGCAGCTACATATTTATAAATCCGTCCGCGAAGCGGACTCTTGCACGAACTTGTTCGTGCCAACTATTCACTGTTCACTTTTAACTGTTCACTTTTTTAAGCCATGCCTGCGGTGATTATCGCCATCTTGTAGACCTCGTCGGCGTTGCAGCCGCGGGAGAGGTCGTTGATAGGCGCGTTAAGACCCTGGAGGATCGGACCGTAAGCCTCGTAGCCGCCGAGTCTCTGAGCGATCTTGTAGCCGATGTTGCCTGCTTCGATAAGCGGGAAGATAAAGGTGTTCGCCTGACCCGCTACCTTGCTGTCGGGGCACTTGGTCTTGGCGACTTCGGCAGATACAGCCGCATCGAACTGAAATTCGCCGTCGATCACGAGATCGGGAGCAAGCTGACGAGCCTCGATAACTGCGTCGTGGCTGAGCTGAACAGTGCCGCCCTTGCCCGAGCCGTAGGTCGAGAACGAAAGTACGGCTACCTTCGGGTCGATGCCGAAGAAATCAGCGGTGCGGGCAGTCTCAACAGCTACCTCTGCAAGCTGACGGGCAGCCGAAAGAACAACGTTGCCGTCCTTGTCGAGTCTGTCGGTGTAGCCGAGGTTGATAGCGCAGTCGCCCATAGCGATCTTTTCTTCTACGCCGTCCTTCTCGCGGAACAGAATGAACGAGGAGCTAACGAGATTCGAGCCCTTCTTGGTCTTGATGATCTGGAGAGCGGGACGAACGGTGTCTGCGGTGGAGTAAGTAGCGCCGCCCAGCAGAGCGTCAGCCTTACCCGCCTTAACGAGCATAGTGCCGAAGTAGTTGCTCTTCTTAAGAGCAGCGCGGCACTCGTCCTCGGACATCTTGCCCTTGCGAAGCTCAACCATCTGAGCCACGAGAGAATCGAACTCGGGGTAGGTCTCGGGGTCAACGATAGCAGCCTTAGCGATATCGAAGTTACCTGCGGCAGCCGCAGCCTTTACCTCGTCCTCCTTACCGCAGAGAACAACGCCCATAAGATCCTCTTTAAGCAGTCTGTCGGCTGCGGAAAGGATACGCGCATCGGTGCCCTCGGTGAAAACGATGGTCTTCTTGCTCGCCTTTAAGTTAGCGATAAGCTTGTCAAACATTCCCATGATATTTATACCTCCAATAAATTATTGACTGTTTTCCCGCGCAAGGCGGTACGTATTTATTATAACTTATTTTTCATGATTTTTCAATAGGTATTTTGAAATTTTCACAAAATAGGCTTTGCTTCGTTTATCGGTGATGTTGTAGGGCGGGGGCTCGTGCAGTGCGCCCCTAAAAGGCGTTGCGAAACTGTTTTTTCCCGCCTGTGTGTAAATCCCCGACCTCGCGCTTTCATTGGACGAAAATCGGCATTTCCTTGTTTTCATCATGAAATGCAGTTTTTCCGGGGGAAACCTGCACAAACTCGTTCGTGCCAACCCCTTCCCAAGACTTTTGGTTTGCCTTCACTTGTGAAATATCTTTTATCTTTTATCTCTTATCTTTTATCTCTGTTATGCCCTGCTCCGTGAATCTCAATACCCTGTCGCATATCGAAAGCGCCGCGGGACGGTGCGTTACTATCACGACTGTTTTGTCCGTCATGCTCCGCAGATTCCCCAGTAGCCTTCTCTCGGTATCCTCGTCGAGAGCGCTCGTCGATTCGTCAAGCAGCAGCACGGGACTTCCCGAAAATATCGCCCTTGCTATCGCTATTCGCTGCATCTGCCCCTCGGACAAACCCGTTCCGCGCTCGCCGAGCAGCGTGTCAACGCCGTTTTCAAGCCCGCCGACAAATTCCTCCGCGCAGGCTATCCTTAACGCTTCGTTTATCCTTTCGTCGTCATCGGCGGCATTTTTGTCGGCAAACGTTACTATGTCGCGTATCGTGCCCGTCATCAGCTGATTGCCCTGCGGAACGTAGGCGAAAAGCCTGTGCCATTCCGCCGAAAGCTCCGCGGTATTGTCGGTCAGCCGCAGAAATCTCTCTCCGCCGTCGAGCCGATAAATGCACATCATGAGCTTTAACACCGTGGATTTTCCGCAGCCGCTCTGCCCCGTGAACGCCACATATTCGCCCTTGTTTATCTCAAGCGAGATATTGTTCAGCACAACGGGCTGATCTTCTTTTGTAAGATCATCGGCTCTTTCGGTGAACGGATAGTAGGTGAAGTCGGCGTTTTTCAGACCAAAGCCCTTTATCCTGCCGCGGTACGCCGATATCACCTCTTCAAGCGGCAGCGGCGGGTCTTCGCTTTCGCTGCCGAAGCTCTCGATCTCCATAAGACGCTCGGCGCTTGCCGTCATCGCGTAGAATCTCGGCAGATAGCCCGTTATATTCGCGAAAGGCGACTGCACCTGCGAGATCAGCTGCGTGACCGCCGTAAGCGTGCCGTAGCTCATTGTGCCCGTGAGTATCCCGTAGGCGCAGTAGCACACGCCCGCCACGTACATTCCGCTCATCGCGGTACCGAGCCCCACATTGCAGATATTCGAGAACCTGACCTTTCTCATTCTCGCCGACTTGTGCGCGTTCATTTTCTCCTGCGCCTGATGAGCGGCGGTGTCGGCGGCGGCAAAGGAGCGTATCATCATCATGCTGCCTATGCGCTCCTGAAGGAACACTCGCAGGCTGCCGTCGCTTTCCTGGACTTTCTTGTGCAGGCGTTTCATCGCCTTGCGGAACGCCGACGCCAGCAGCACTATCGCAATCCCGCCCGGAACGATCACACAGGCGAAGCGCGGCTCCAGCACCGAGAGCATTACTACCGCGCTAATCAGCCGAACGGTCATTCCCGACAGCCCGGGGACTATCTCCACGCAGCCGTTTGCCGCAACAACGGTGTCGTTCGTCAGACGATTGAGCCATTCGCCCGAATGCATCGCGCTGATCCGTGAAAAATCCTTTTCGAGCAAGTTCCCGAACAGGCGTTCCTTGAATGTGTTTTCGAGCGTGGAGCGCGTCAGTTCGTTGAAATAACGTGTGAACATATTCAAAAGCTGCTGCCCGAGCATCAGACCTGCCAGCGAGGCAGCGCTTATCATGAAGCCCTCGCGGTCACCGCTTACCGCGCTGTCAACCACTTTTCTCAGCAGCAGCGCGTAAAGTACGCCTGTTCCGCCGCTCAGCGCTTGTATCACGATCAGAAGCAGGATCAACAGCTTTTTTCTGCCAAGAACGCGCCACAGCCATTTTACTGCGCTATCTTTTATCGCACTCGTCTCCTTTCTGCAAAAAAAGCGGCGGGAAGCCTAAGCCGCCTGCCGCTTTTCATTCGATCGTTATTTACCCGTACAGATCAGGAATTTTCACCGGTATCAGAGTCGTCCCAGATATAGGGAGTAGAATCGGTTATTACGTCACCTGCGGTAAGCGCAACAAGCTCAACCGATACGGGTGTATACTCAGTTTTCATACAATCGTCCTCCATTACTATATATTTTATATTAAAATATTAAGATATAGCTTCGGCTGCGTTGCTGAACTTGCAGAGCGCCTGGATCAGCAGCCTGAGCTGCTCGTCCTTGCCCTTGTTCAGATCTATAACGTTATGGCAATAGAACGAGGGACCGTACTCGATGGTCTTGGTCGTGGAGTCCTTGGTCACCTTGATCTTGTAATTCTTGCTGACATTGAGTGCAAGAATATCCGAGATCATGAGCTTCGGACCGTAGCTCGTATTACCGTAAGTTACCGTTACGGACTTGTCGGAGTCAACAAATTCCACCTTATCGGCGTCCTTGAAGATAATAGATACAGCGATCTTGTCGGAAAGCGTGAGATTCGATCCCGTCAGAACGCCCGAGGGCAGGGTAGAGGTCTTGAACTTGCTGCCGTAAGTCTTCAGATCGGTAACGTCCTTATCCTTAGCCGAAAGGATACTGTTGGCAAGATCGTCGGTCTTGTAGTTGAAATACAGCTGCGAGTAAGCGCCGTAGTTCAGCATAGACTTTATGAGCTTCTCATACTTTCTGCCGCTGTCGATAAGATCGATATTATCGAAATAATCCTTGGCGTAGCCTCTTACCGAATAAACATCGGAATCGCCCGAAGGCCAGAGAGTCTTGGTGCCGTTTACAAGCTTGGCAGATACTTCGGTGGTCATATTCTTGGCGGTTATCGGGCACTTGTAGACCATCGTTCCATCGGAATTAGCCGTACCCTTTACCTTTATGGTCTCCTTGCCGTTGCCGAAGTCCGCAGTGAACTGCATTTCTGCGGTGCTCTTGGCGCTTGCGGGAACGGACAAAGTGTAATTGAGCGAAATATCGCCCTCAAGGCTTATGTTGCGTCCCTTCAATGTAACGGAATCCTCGGAGGTGTTAACGTTAACCGTTACGTCGGAGTTGGGCATAATGAACGTATATACTCCGTTGATGTTCTTGGTGAGGGTCTTTTCGTTATTGCCGTACTTGTAGGTAACGCTTTCTACCTTAACGCCGTCCTTGGGCTGAACATCAAGAGTAACGGTCTTGCCAACGATAACCTTCGCGCCGACATTCGAGGAAAGCACGCTGCCGTCTACCGTCGTCTTTACCGTGACCTTGCTGTTGCTGTAAGCGCTGCCGTTCTCGTTTACGGTGAACTTCATTTCCTTCTGTTCAACGTCGCCCGACTCCTTTGTGATCCTGACCTCGCCCGAGGCGGCAAGAGTCGCATAATAAGTATCGTTAAGCAGATCGTCAACCGTGAAATAGCTCTTAGGAGATTTTCCGCCCATGCAGCCCCAGCCTTTGGTGATTATCTGATCGCCGAAAACGCTGACGCCGACCTTTGCGGTATCGGCGAGCTGTCCTGCGATATTGATGACCTGACCGTCGCCGACGCGGATATTTGAATACTTCTTTTCGGTACTGTTGCCGATAAGCATATAGTTTCCTGTGATGTTGATGTCGCCCGAAATATTGAGTTCCGAGCCGAACGAAATGCCTGCGCCGCGCAGATCCGAAGGAACCTTGCTGACATTATCAATAATGCTTCCGCCGCTGATCGTACATACGCCTGCCTCAACGGAGACCGCACCTATATTACTGTCGTTGTTGCCTGCTGTCGGAACACTGCATATATTTTCCTTTATGGTACCGCCTGTCATCTCGAATGTGGCAGTCTGTGCGGACAGACCTACGGCGCTTCCTCTCTTAGCCGTGTTCCCCGAGATAACTGCTTTCCCGCTCATCTTGAAGATCGAGTTCGATCTCAGCGCAACAGCTCCGCCGTTACTGTTTCTGACATTTTTCTGAGAAGCCTCGTTGTTCCTGATCGTACCGCCGCTCATCTCAAACACGCTGTTATCGTTGCAGAGAACGGCGCCGCCGAAGCTGACCGAGGTTTCGCCGTAAGCGGTATTGTTCTCGATGACACCGCCCGTCATGATAAATTTCGCTTCACCGGTGAAATTATTCGGGGTGCCCAAAGTAACAGCACCGCCGTAATTTGTTTTCTTTGAAACGTTGCCGCTGATGGTGCCTGCCTCAAGCACAAGAGTACCGCCCGGCTTAACATAAATAGCGCCGAGAGCCATTCCGCCCGTGATAACGCCGAGTTTCTGGGACGAATAGTCGGTGATGGTGAGTTTGGCTCCTGCTTCTACCTGAAATACGGGGTAGCTTGTAGTCTGGGAATTACCCGTGACCTTATAGCCGTTAAGGTTAAGAGTAACGTCACTGCCTGTGACTTTGAAGTTCTTATTCCTGGTCGGGATCATATTATCAGTAAGCTTGATAATTACGGAATCTTTTTTAACGTTTTCCTGAAGCTGTTCAAAACTGCTTACCGCTACTTCACCGGCTGCGTTTGCCGTAATAGCCGTATCGGAAATCAGACCGTGAAAAACCTGTGCCGGAGCCCCCGTAACTATCGACAGTGCGAGGACAGCCGCAGCGGTTCTGCGCAGGATCGATTTAGTATTCTCCTTCATGTATCTTATCCTCCCTCAATATTCAACAATGATTCCACGGGGAAACACTTCGCCCGCAAAAAGATAATTTAGCATTTTAATTATACCACAGCAAATTAAAAAAGTCAAGTCCTCTGCGGCAAAATGAAGCAATATTTTTTTGGACAGTTACTGAAAACGTGCTTTAATATTTTACGATCGCGGCTGTCTTTCCGCACGTTCCGACATCGCCGCGAACGCTGTTTCCGCCGCGCCGATATCCATATTGCAGCCCAGCCTGAACAGGTTTACCGAGCCGAGCATCTTATCGAAAAGCACAAGCGTTTCCGCCAGCGCTTCGGGCGAGTACGGGCGGTACATCTGACGGAAAAGCAGCGGATAAAGCTCGCCGCTTTCGGCGCGGCGAATGGAATTTTCGGCGGCGCGTTCAAGGCAGCAGATACCCGCAAGCGGCACCGAGATATTTTCGCCGAGGCGGTGCTTGCCGTTATAGGGCGTGCCGAAGACGGTGACCTCGCCGCCCGAAACGCGGATAAGCGGCTTGTCGTCGTTTACCATGACCGCCCTGTCTCCGAGCAGTCTGCGCCACAGCGCCGTGTGGGTGGATTTTCCCGTACCCGAGGGCGCTGCAAAAATATACCCCCTGCCGTCAACGGCGATGCATGAGCCGTGGAAAAGAAAGGTATCGAAGCGCGGCATATTCTCCGCGATAACGCGGTAAACGGCAAGCTCCTCGATATAGTCTTCCGCAGCCCGCTCGGAAGAAAGCTTCACCCGTTCCTCCGCGATGTCCTCTGCCGTGATATTCACCGTTATATCGGGAGAGGGTACATCTTCGCAGCGGTAATCGGCGCAGTATTTGTGAACACGCTCGAAAAGCGAGGTTATCCTCACCGTTCTTTCCGCAAAAATGTATGTTCCTGTATATGCCATTTCAGCCTTTCCCTCCTGCCTGTCCGGTATTATATCATATTTATGTAGAGGCGAGCATTGCCGCCCGTGTTCTTTCCCGCGTTCGTGAATTAACCCGACCTTCTCGAAAATCCCTGCCTTGCGCTATTGTTGTGCGAAATATCGCCTGTCGGCATGAACACTGTTCATGCAAACTTCGTTCAGGTCTGTTCTTTCGCACAATAAAATCGGCAATTTCATTGTTTCCGTGCTGACTTGCCGACTTATTCGCTTCTGCGGGTTTTCGCGGCTTTGCTTGATTTGCAGGCTTTGCGTTTGATGCGCCTTCGGCGCATATGGGGCGCTGCCCCATGCCCCGCAAGAGGGGCGCTGCCCCTCTTGACTCCCCGCCGGCGCGAGCCGGCGCCGGACCCGGCATTATGTCCCGCAGCCCTGTTTTCTGTGGTTATTGCCTTTTATTCCCACGTATACTGCGTCAGCTTTCCTTCTCTCCCGAGATCGGGATAATCCCACTGCCGCAGCACTTCATAAGCCGCTATCGCCACCGAATTAGACAGATTCAGCGATCTCAGCGTCGGACGCATCGGTATCCTCACACAACTGTTTGGATTCGCATAAAGCAAGTCCTCGGGCAAGCCTTTATCCTCCCGCCCGAACACGATAAACACCGGTCGGTCATCGGGATACCTCGCCTCGCTGTGGACAGTCCGCCCCTTCGTCGTGAAGTAGTAAAACTCCCCTTCGGGATTCGCCTGTCTCACCTCGTCAAAGCTGTCATACTCGTGTATCTCCAGCTTGTCCCAGTAATCGAGCCCGGCACGTTTGAGCTGCTTGTCGGTTATCGTGAATCCCAGAGGCTTCACAAGATGCAGCGCCGCGCCCGTCACCGCACAGGTGCGGGAGATATTCCCCGTGTTCTGCGGGATCTGCGGCTCAACAAGCACTATATTCAGCCTGTTCATTCGGCGATCTCCAGCATCTTTTCGGCTTTAAGGGCGATGGCACATTCCACGCGCTTTTTCTCGATCTCGCAGCCGACCTTGTACGAGCTTTTGATATCGCCCATGTACAGATAGTTGTTTGCGTTGCAGCCGCCGCTGCAATAGAATCTCGCCCAGCATTTGCGGCAGTCGGGCTTGGAATAAATGTGCGCTCCCGCGAATTCCTTTTTCATGTCGGTGTTGAACGTGCCGTCGTTCAGCGAGCCCATTTTGTACTCCTCGTGACCGACGAACTGGTGGCAGGGGTAAATATCTCCGTCGGTGGAGATAGCCACGTACTCGTTGCCGCAGCCGCAGCCGCGCAGTCTCTTCACCGCGCAGGGACCCTGATCGAGGTCAAGCATAAAGTGGAAGAAATTGATAAATCTGCCCGAGCTCCTTATCTGTCTGATGCGGTCGGCAAGGCGGTCGTACTCGGCAAAAATGCGCGGAAGATCGCTCTCGGAAATGGCGTAAGGCTCGCGGCTCTCGGCAGCGACGGGTTCAACGGAGATCTGCTCGAAGCCCTCTGCGTAAAGGCTCATAACGTCCTCCGAGAAATCGAGGTTGTACTTAGTGTAAGTGCCGCGGACGTACCATTCCTTATCGCCGCGCAGCTCGACGAGCTTTTTGTATTTGCCGATAAAGCTTTCATAGCTGCCCGAGCCGTTCGGGTACTGTCTCATGCGGTCGTTGACCGACTTTCTGCCGTCAACGGAAAGCACGACGTTGTACATATTCTCGTTGATATACTGAATCTTATCGTCGGTGAGCAGCGTGCCGTTGGTCGTTACGGTGAAATTGATATGCTTGCCGAATTTCTTTTCCTGCTCTCTGCCGTATTCGACGATCTGCTTTACCACCTCGAAATTCATGAGCGGTTCGCCGCCGAAGAAATCTATTTCAAGGTTCTCGCGGTTGGCGGATTTCTGCATAAGAAAATCTATCGCCTTTTTGCCCGTCTCGAAGTCCATGAGCATACGTCCCTGACCGTAATCGCCCTTGCCCGCGAAGCAGTATTCGCAGCGAAGGTTGCAGTCCTGCGCGACGATAAGGCACAGCGACTTTATCGGCGAAGCGACGGAGGTCTCGGCGTACTTCTCGTAATCATCGTCGGAGAAAAGTATCTTGTCGGCGTAGAGCGATTTAAGCTCGTCCCAACATTCGGCAAGCTCTTCCAC
The DNA here is from genome assembly GCA_024697705.1 of Ruminococcus sp. GTDB lineage: Bacteria > Bacillota > Clostridia > Oscillospirales > Ruminococcaceae > YE71. The sequence goes on along the minus strand of JAILFF010000030.1, from coordinate 34,559 downwards.
GGGGTACTTGTCTTTAAGAGCAGCAAGCGCCGCGGCGGGACATTCTCCGACAAGGGGCGGCTCGCAGTAGTCGAGCAGATCGTAAGTCATATCGTCGATAACATGAACACCGCCGCTGTTTACGTCGAGCAGGATATTCATGCCGCTGTTTTTAAATTTATGTATCATAAAAATTTCCCTCCAAAAAATAAAGGGACATTCCGAGAACGTCCCTTTTCATGAAAATGGCTCAGCGAATTAGTCCTCTCTTGCGCACTTCTGATTTGCAACTGTGCAGGAAGTTTTGCAGGCGGACTGGCAGGAAGCCTGGCACTTGCCGCAGCCGCCCTTTGCAGCGGACTGCTTGAGGTTAGCCTTGTTAATGGTCTTGATATGCTTCATGGTGATTACCTCCAATTAAAGTATTTATATTATTATAGCATATTTCGCGGGCATATTTATTAATATTAAATGAACGGCTGATAAAATTATTTTAATCTGAACCAATTGCTTTTGGAATTCACCCCGACGATGCCGCCGACCGCTCCGCAGACGAGTGTCATAACGAGCTTTGCCGAGCCCGAAAAGCCGCCCGCCGTTCCCGCGAAAAAGTACGAGCCCGCGAAGATAACGCCGAACATCATAAGTCCCGAGAGCGTACCCATCAGCAGACCGCTCTGACGGCGTTTTCTCGCGGCGACATACCCGCCGAAGTAAGCTCCGACGCAGAGTGCCGCCGAAGTAAGCACCGAAAGCACGCCGTCGCCGATATCAATCCTCGTCATGATGAAGCCGAAAATCAGTATCAGCACGAAGACCGCCGCCGACCCGCAGACCGCTGCGGCAGCCGCGCCGAGAAATCCGCCCGCCGAAATATTTCTTCTGCTGCGCATAAGATCACCCCATAACCACAAACTTGTGATCTATTCTATGCAAAAACAAAAAATTATATTCCAAAATACGCAAAAGCGCACCCGAAGGTGCGCCTCTGCACAGAAAATGCTTAACTTAATGACAAGGATTTTTACAGAAAATCCGTAAAGTAAAACCTGTTTTTATACTCATACACGGTGCATATTTTCAGTCTGAATTTATCAACATGATCCGAGATATAACGGTCTGTCTGCACCGTTCTGCCGTTTTCGTCCGATACCGTGTAAATGTACCATTTGCTCCCCGACGGTCTGCCGGGAAGCACATTTGTCGTTGTGCCGGTTATAGTACCCTGCCACTTCGTGCCCTTTTCGAGTATCGTCCTGACGTTCATTTTGTATATGAAGTGTTTTATCACGGAAAATACGGCGTAAATCGCCATAAACAGGAATATCAGCACCGCGGGGTCGTATATTTGCAGACCGCGCAGTTCTTCCGCAATGTTCGCCCTGCGGGATATGCACATCACAACGAACAGAAGCACAGCCCCCGCCATCAGAACGAGCATAATCAGCGCGTCGGAAAGGGCGCTTTCCTTTTTGCTCTTGAAATGCCGCTTTTTTGTATTTACTATAAGCATGATGTTCCTCCGAAAGCTTTGCTTGCCCGATATTAATAGTATTTTTGCACATGGCATTAGAGGAGTCAATTATTTTTCCAAGAGTATGCGGAAATCTTGATTTTGCGCTGCTTGCTCACATATTCGGCGGGATAATAAGCTCCGTCGCGGAGTATTTATAATCGCCCTTCTCCGAAAATCCCACGCGCAATATCGCCGCCTGCTCGTCACCGTTGTCAAGCTTATACCAGTATTTGTATGTGTACACGATTATCCCCGTCTGCGAACAGCTTATACTGTACGGACGCGGCTTTATCTCGCGCAGAACACTGCTCTTCTTCTCGCCCTCGCTGAACTTGTCCAGGTCGATGAGCCCGTCCGTCCTGATGCCGCGCATATCGCCCTTTACCACGGAAAAATCAGTGTAGATAACGTCGCTTATGAATCCGCCGTTCTTGTCGTTTTTCACGGTGACAGCCCACTGCGGATACTTCACGCCGCCCGCCTTCACGGACTTGCCGCTTTCGGCGATGGCGTCGAACCTCACCGCGTTGTTCACGCCCGCGAATTTCGAGCTGTCGGCATAATACACCTTGCCCGTCATGGCGTCGTTAAGGTCGCGGACGTTCTTGCCGATGTAGTCGCAGGCGCTTTCGGCGTACCTTTCGCCCTCCGCCGAGCGGTAATTCAGCACCAGTATAAGGATCAGCACCGTCAGCAAAACGGCGGCGGCGATCATCGCTAACGCCTTAAGACTGATCGTCCTCGCGGCCGAAGGCTTATCGTCGTCAGTCTTGACCTCGATGATCTTGTCCTTTTTGCGGCTTTCGAGCTTTTTGCGGCTGTCCTTATTGTCTTTTCCCGACGATCTCTCCCGCGTGTCCGTTTTCTCCCGCACGGGCTTTTCGCGGCGCTCTTTGTCCTCGCCGCTGTCTTTTTTCAGCTTAACAAGCGGGAGCAGCTGACGGTGTCCGTCTTTCTTATCTGTTTTGTCTTTATCGTTATCCTTTTCATTGGCGAGCGGTTCGCCGCATTTCGGGCATTTATCGCCTTTTTTCAGCAAAATCCTGCTGCCGCATTTAGGGCATTTCACCTTTTCTACCTCCAATTTCGTCAGATACGGGTCATACCTATTATAACACTCCCGCGGCGCGGTGTCAACTGCCGATAAACCTCGTCAGCGGAAATCAATTTTGCTCCATATGTTGGTAGTCTTGTAGGGGCGCACCTATGTGTGCGCCCATTTTTTTGGTCAAAAGGCGCAGTTTGCGGGCGCTCACGGGCACGAGCCGTGGTTCGTGCGGAGCGCCCCTACAAAATTCACAAATATCGTTATGCGATTTTTGAAAATTGATTTCCGTGAAGCTCGTCAGCGGCGGCGAAATGTGTCATTTTGACCGTACAAAAGACAGCAGGCTTATCCCTCTTCTTCTTCATCGGAAGACTTAGCTGCGGAGGCGGGTATCGTACCGGGCGGCGGGTCGGGCAAAAACGCCGCAAGAGCGCTGTCCTCCTTCTTCACGGAGCCGCTGACATAATCCGCGATCAGCCGCGCTGCGCCGTCAAGCCCCAGTCTGCCGCTGTTTATGCAGAGGTCGTACCCCGTCATGGAGTCCCATTCCTTGCGCGTGTTGAGCCTGTAATACTCGGCGCGTTTTTTATCCATGCGCTTGATGGCGTACTGAGCCTCCTCGTAGGTCAGGGCGTGGCAGTCCATCGCGTGCTGCAAGCGGCTTTCGTGCGTCGCATAAACGAAGACCGTCAGCGTCGGAACATTGTTTCTTAAGATATAATCGGCGCACCGTCCGACGATAATGCAGGGCTCCTTCTGCACAAGCTTGGTGATTATTTCCGCCTGCACCTCGAAGACCGCCTCGTGCATATTCCTGCTGCGGTCAACGCCCTTTTTGAACGAAAGCTGGAAAGTCACGGGGCTCGGCAGTTCCTCGTACTTCACGATCTGCTCATAGGGAATCCCCAGTTCCTTCGCGGTCATTTCGGCGAGTTCCTTGTCGTAGCAGGCAAAACCCAGCTTTTCCGCCAGCAGCTTTGCGATCTCTCTGCCGCCGCTGCAATACTGTCTTTCTATTGCTATTGCTCTGTATTTATTCATATTCTCTCCCCCAATCATATTCACTATGTTTCCACGGCAATATTGCCCCATTGTACAATTATTATATATAAATTATACGATATTTTGTAAATAATTTCAATTACATTTTGATTACAAATGGTTACAAACTGTCTTGACTGTGCGGTTTTACTGCGTATTTTTCCTCATTCGGACGTAGGGCGGGGGCTTGCTCCCGCCTGTCACACGGTTGGAACAATAATTTGGCAGGACAGCTCGTGGCAATGGCACGAACTAAGTTCGTGCAGCGACCCTACAATATCTTGTGGTTCGATAAGGTTAGTGGACAGGTCTAATATAAAATCGGCAATTCACTTGTTTCCGTACAGACTTACAGAGCTATACGCTTGCGCAGATAGCCGTGCTTTATTTTAACGGCAGGCTTTGCGATATCTTTTTATCTTTTATCTCTTATCTTTTTATCTTATATAAAAACCCCGTTCGCGTGAACGGGGCTCTTTTTTACAGCTTCATACCTATCTGATCGGGGTCGGGCAGATCCTTTGCCAATGTACCCGCCGAAGGTATCGTCTTGCAGCAATACTTTTTCAGCGCTTCCGCTTCTTCGGCAGTTACCACACGCGCCGATATGACCTCCGCCTTCGCTTTCAGCGAAAATACCGCCACGCCTATCGTGTTCTTCGTCGTCTTCGGCAGCAGCAGCGCCGTGTCGAAGATCATCGCACGGTTGTTCGACGAACGCAGCATTATCTGCTCGTTCTCCGCCACAAACAGCGCCGCCACGATATCGTCCTTGACCGAAAGCGCGTTCAGTATCTTCTTGCGGTTGGTCTTCGTTTCGTAGGCGTTAAGCGGAACTTTGGCAGCCTTTCCGCCCGCGTAAACGAATATCATGTAGCCCGAATAATCGAGCGTGTTCACGACAGCCACAAGCTCCTCGCCCTCGTCAAAGCCCAGCTTCGCGGGGATAAAGTCGCCCATAACGCTCGCTTTCGTCTCCGCAAAAGCAGAAACACGCGATTTGTAGCAGTTGCCGCCCGTCGTAAAGAACAGCAGCTCGGCACGGTTGGTGGTCTCGATCTCCTGCGAAACGCGGTCGCCCTCTTTGAGCTTCTGCTCGCTTGCCATGCGCAGACTGTTCGGCAGTATCTTCTTGAAATAGCCGCTCTCGGTGACAAACAGCGTACACGGGAAGTCGGGCGTTTCGTCGTCCTCGTCGGGCTCAACTATGTCCGAAGCGTAGAAGAACTGCGTGCGGCGCGGCTGCGCGTACTTCTTGATGATGTCCTTAAGCTCGTTGGCGATGACCGCCTTGATCTTCTTGTCGCTTTCGGCTATCTCCGTAAGCGCGGCTATCTCGGCTTTCAGGTCTTCGATGTCCTTTGTGCGCTTTAAGATGTACTCGCGGTTTAAGTGTCTGAGCTTTATCTCCGCTACGTACTCCGCCTGAATCTCGTCGATGCCGAAGCCTATCATCAGGTTAGGCACGACGTCGGCTTCCTCCTCGGTCTCGCGGACGATCTTCACCGCCTTGTCGATGTCGAGCAGTATCTTTTCGAGACCTTCGAGCAAGTGCAGCTTTTCGCGCTTTTTCGCAAGGTCGAAATTGGTGCGGCGGCGAACGCAGTCAACGCGGAATTTTATCCACTCGTCGAGTATCTCGCGCACGCCCATTACCTTCGGATAGCCGTGTACGAGGATATTGAAATTGCAGGCGTAAGCGTCCTGCAAGGGGGTCATGCGGAAGAGCCGCTGCATCACCTTGTCGGGGTCGCTGCCCTTTTTCAGGTCGATGGTTATGGTCAGACCCGAAAGGTCGGTGTCGTCGCGGACGTTCGATATCTCGCGCAGCTTGCCCGCCTTAACGCCCGCGATTATCTTTTCGATGATGACCTCGACGGTCGTGGTCGCGGGAATTTCTGTAACGATTATCGCGTTGTTCGGCTTGTCGTACTCCCACTTTGCGCGAAGCTTTATCGAGCCGCGCCCCGTGCGGTAGACCTCGTTCAGCGTGTCCTCGTCGTAGAGCATCAGCCCGCCGCCCGCGAAGTCGGGACCTTTCAGCGTGTCGAGCAGGTCACATTCGGGGTCTTTCATGAGATTGACAGCCGTCTCGCAGATCTCCTGCAAATTGAACGAGCACACCGAAGAAGCCATCGAAACGCCGATACCCACGTTCGCGTTTACGAGTATCGAGGGGAAAGCCGCGGGCAGGAGCGTCGGCTCCATCATCTCGTTGTCGTAGTTCGGCACGAAATCCACGGTGTCCTTGTCGATGTCGTTAAAAAGCTCGGCACAGATGGGCGCAAGCTTCGCTTCGGTGTAACGCGAGGCGGCGTAGGACATATCGCGGGAATAAGCCTTGCCGAAGTTACCCTTGCTGTCAACGTAGGGGTGAAGCAGGGTCTCGTTGCCGCGGGCGAGACGAACCATCGTTTCGTAGATAGCCTGGTCGCCGTGGGGATTGAGCTTCATGGTCTGTCCGACGATATTCGCAGACTTGGTTCGGGCGCCGTTCAGCAGACCCATTTTGTACATCGTGTAAAGTATCTTGCGGTGCGAGGGCTTGAAGCCGTCGATCTCGGGGAACGCTCTCGACACGATAACGCTCATGGCGTAGGGCATATAGTTCTTTTCGAGAGTGTCGGTTATAGCCTCCTCGACCACCGTTCCTCCGCCCGCGATATATGCGTCGGGGAATTTGTTTTTATCTAATTTCGGTTCTTTGTTTGTCGGTTTCTTTGCCATTACTTTCCTTACCTTTCGGTCAGCGATTTATCATTTTCACGACTGCCGCCGCGGTTATCAGCCCGACGGTTATCACGTAAGTAATTATTATTTGTATACGGTATTTTTTCAGGCGTTTTATCCTGCCCTCCGCGGTCTCGTCGGCGGTGAAGCCCTTGAAAAGCTTCACGGTCATCACGGCTGAAACGGCAAGCCCCGCCGCCGCGCAGACAAGCAGTATGATTATTACAACTGTCATAATTTAAGCCTTATGAAATGTCGGCAAGTTCGAGATAATCGTGCCCGAACTCGTTGATGTGGTCTTTTCTCGCCTGCAAGTTGTCTCCGAGCAGCATATCGAACATCTCTGCGGTGCGGTCGGCGTCGGTGGGATTTACCTTGATAAGCCTGCGCGTCTGCGGGTTCATGGTCGTAAGGCTCATCATTTCGGGCTCGTTCTCGCCAAGTCCTTTCGAGCGCTGCAAGGTATATTTCTTGTCGCCGATCTTCTTTAAAATGTCAGCCTTTTCGCTCTCGTCGTAGGCGAAGTAGGTCTTTTCCTTTCCCTTTTCGGTAACGGTGATCTCGAACAGCGGCGACTCCGCGATGTAGACGTAGCCCATGTTGATAAGCGTGGGCGCAAGGCGGTAGATCATCGTCAGAACAAGAGTTCTTATCTGGAAGCCGTCGTAATCGGCATCGGTACAGATTATTATCTTGTTCCAGCGCAGACCGTTTAAATTGAAGGTCGAAAGCTCCTTGTTCGACTTGGTCTGCACCTCAACACCGCAGCCGAGAACTTTTATCAGATCGGTGATTATCTCGCTCTTGAAAATGCGGGCGTAGTCGGCTTTCAGGCAGTTGAGTATCTTTCCGCGAATAGGTATTACCGCCTGAAATTCCGCGTCACGCGCCATTTTTACCGATCCCAACGCCGAATCACCCTCCACGATGTAAAGCTCGCGCTTTGATACGTCCTTCGAGCGGCAGTCGTTGAACTTCGCCACCTGATTTGCGAGGTCTATCTTCTGCGTCAGCTGCTTCGAGATGTTAAGGCGCGTTTCCTCCGCCTTTTCGCGGGAGCGCTTGTTGATAAGCACCTGCTCGCAGATCTTCTGCGCCTCGTCGGGCTTTTCGATGAAGTAGACCTCCAGCTGATGGCGCAGGAACTCGTTCATGTAGTCCTTGATGAACTTGTTCGAGATAGCCTTTTTGGTCTGATTGGCGTAGCTCGTGACTGTCGAAAAGCTTGACGAAACAAGCACAAGACATTCCTCCACATCGGAGTAGCTTATCGGCTTTTCGTTCTTTGTATATTTATTGTTATCCTTTATCCACTTGTTTATCATGTAAGTGAAGGCAAGCTTTACCGCGTCCTCGGGAGAGCCGCCGTGCTCCAGAAAGCTCGAATTGTGGAAATACTCGGTGAGCTTCACCTTGTTCGAGAAGGTAAACGCCACGCCGAGCTTCACGCGGTAGTCGTCCATATCGGCGCGGTCGCGACCCACGCCGTCGCCCGTGACGTACTGCACCGAGGTCAGCGCGTTCTCGCCGACGATCTCCGCCACGTAGTCCGAAATGCCGTTTTCGTAGATAAAGCTCTGCTCGTCAAAGCTGCCGTCGGGCTTCTCCTCGCGCAGGATAAATTCAACGTTCGGGTTTACGACCGCCTGCTTTTTCAGCATATCGACGAAGTATTCGGGCTCGATGTCGATCTCGGTGAACACTTCGAGGTCGGGCTTCCAGCGCTGAATGGTTCCAGTGCGCTTGCCCTTGAATTCCTTCTTTTTAAGACCGCCGACGTTCTCGCCCTTTTCAAAATGCAGGGAGTATTCGCAGCCGTCGCGGTAAACGGTAACGTCCATATATTCGCTGGCGTACTGCGTGGCGCACGCGCCGAGACCGTTCAATCCGAGCGAAAATTCGTAGCCCGCGCCGTCGTTGTTGTGATATTTGCCGCCCGCGTAGAGCTCGCAGTAAACAAGCTCCCAGTTGTAGCGCTGCTGAACGGGGTTAAAATCAACGGGGCAGCCGCGCCCGAAGTCCTCGACCTGAAAGCTGCCGTCGGAAAACTTGGTCAGAATGATCTTGTTGCCGTTGCCGTCGCGGGCTTCGTCGATGGAATTTGAAAGTATCTCAAAGACCGAATGTTTGCAGCCCTCCAGACCGTCGGAGCCGAAAATAACAGCGGGACGTTTTCTTACTCTGTCGGCGCCCTCAAGCACCTCGATCGAGTCGTTGCCGTAGTCGTTTTTCTTATTTGCCATTGCCATCAGATCTCACACATTCCTTCCGTAATCGTCGAAAATCAAAATTCAAATAATATTATACCACAACGCCGCGGGCTTTGTAAATATCGAAATTTATTGATTTTTACGCGGGTAATCTTTCATTTTTCTGTACATCTGTATAAAACAGCCGCTTATTCAAGACTTTTTCGGTCAAACAAATTCCCCGCACCGACTTTGCCTGCGGTGCGGGGGAGAACAATATTTTTACCGAAAATCAAAATTAATCACGCGGTATAGAACTCGATCTTGCCGCACTTGGGGCAGACCGCGGCTTTGATCTGCTTCTCGTCCTTATCTTTTTTCAGCGAAATATAAGCGAGCAATGAAGCGCCGTGGACTTTTATTTCATAGTCCTTTATCATTTCCGCGCTGCAATTCGGGCATTTCATAGCACAGCCTCCTTGATACGTCACTCTTACCAGTCGTTCTCGCTCCCACCGAGCATTTCCTTTACCTCGGGGTTATTGTACAGCCCGAGATCGAACAGCCTGTCAGCCTGACGGTTGGTAAGCCTGCCCGTCAGCGAGTAGACGAACTGCCCGTGCTGCCTTTCGGTGCCGTCCCACGAGTCTATTATCTTAAGCCAGCCCGCCTTGCCGAGCGTCCTTTCGGGAAGCCTCGCGTGCGGGAAATACTTCTTGCATATCATGATCGCGGCTTTTGTGTGTCCCGTAAAATCGCAGGAATATGTATCACCGTCGGGGGACATCCACCCGAGCTTGAAGCCTTCGTCGTTTTTGAAAAACATCTTTTCGAGCGGCAGAGGGTCTTCATTGTCGGTCTCGATGACCTCCACGAAATTATAGTCGCCGTCGGAAAAACGGTAATAGCCGCCCTTGCCGTCAAGCACGACAGGCAGCTGCTCCTCGGTAATGATCTGCGCGAACATCGTACCCTCAAGCGATTCGAGCGTATCGTGATATTCATAACAATAAAAGCCCGTCTTGGACTTGTAAACGGCATATTTCCTCTTTACCTTTTCAGCCGGCGCATTTGCCGCACTGCCGGAAACCGTATTTACCACGCTGCCCGAACTCACACTTTCTCACTCCGTTTCCCCACGCGGCTGTCGGTTCAAAGCCGCTATATTTTTATTTTAGCATTTTAACTGCAATTTGTCAAGATACCGCGGGATTTTTTAAAAGATTATTGATAAATAGTCATTAAGGCACCGTTATATTCACTCAAAATCTTTTTTATGCTAAATGTTGAAAAATAGGCTTGACAAATCGCATTTGTTAGTATATAATATAAATAGGAGGAATTTGCGCCGCGGCGATCGGCTCGCGAAACTGCATTTTTCCGCCGTGACTGATATTATTTTTGGTATCGGTTTAATTGAATTATGTATTTTTGTGCAATATGCATAATTAGCATTCGGCTTCGGCTTCATTTTTTTACACGTTCTTTACGGCTTTGATTATAAAAAATCTCAAATTCTCCTTGCATTTTTAAAAGAAACGTGGTATAATATATAATAAGTATATTGCGATTAAAGACGCCGCTTTCAGGAAGCGGGAGCTTTGCTCAATATTTCATATTCATACATCAGGGAAGGAAGATCTATATGACGTATTTGCTCAACAATATCGACGAAGCTGTTGACAGAAAGTTTCTCGTGTGCAAAAACATTAGTAATCAGGCGAGAGCCGGTACGATGGTTCACATAATGGGCTCGGATGACACTTCGGGTATTAATGTCAAGTATCGCGTTACCGATACCGGGCAGGATTATAATATACAGTTTGAAACACTGAAGGATTTCTGCAAATGGGCGGCTCCCGATACTTTTATTGCGCGTTATTACGAGAATTTCAGCAATAAGGAAATTCTGCACTATATCAAGGTAATGAACAGAAGCTTTACTTCTTTCTGTCTGCCGATCATTGCCGTTGCGCTCGTTATCGTATGGGTACTTTCGATAATCATTTTCAAGAACATTCTTGACAAGACTTCATTGGCGTTGATCGTCGGCGGTGTTCTTTCGGTAGCTGCCATTATCGGAGTTATCTATATGTATCGTCAGCAGAAATCAAGCGTCAAGCTAAAACTATACCGAAAGGTAAGTTCCAACTGGGGCATTGAATTCAAATAACATATTTTTCTATATAAAGCCGTGCAGAAATGGGCGGCTTTATCCTTTTTTTGTAAACTTATTATTTGCAAAAAATCCCTCACCGATCGCTCGGTGAGGGATAACTTGTTTTATAAGCAAAGTATCATCTTCTGAACTTGGAGTTGTTCTTTGCAACTTTCTTTCTTTCTTTCTGCATCTTGAGCAGATCACTCTTGCTCATTCCGCCTGCACCCTCGGCAGATTCTTCTTCGCCGTCTGCTGCCGCCGATGTTTCTTCTGCCGACTCGGAAGTGGTATCATCTTCATCTTCATCGAACATACTGTCGAAACGCTTTCTGAACGCGCCCGCCTTTCCGCCGAGATTCTGAGAAAGTATCGAGCTCTGGCTCTGCGAAAGTGCCTGACCCTGGTAACGGCTGGTAGAGCCTGCGCCTGTGATATGAACCGAGCCGCCCTGTCTCTGCGGATACGGCTGAGCGCCTGCGAGCGGGTTGTTCATAAACTGGCTGTTCATGCCCATGCCGCCCTGCTGCGGGTAACCGCCCTGCTGAGGATAGCCGCCCTGCTGCGGGTAGCCCTGCTGAGGATAGCCCTGCTGCGGGAATCCCTGCTGAGGATAACCCTGCTGCGGATAACCCTGCTGCGGGTAGCCCTGCTGCGGAAATCCCTGCTGAGGATAACCCTGCTGCGGGTAACCCTGCTGAGGATAACCCTGCTGCGGGTAGCCCTGCTGAGGATAGCCCTGCTGAGGCATACCAAAACCCTGATTGGGAGCAAATCCACCGCCCATCGGCTGCTGAGTGCGCAGCGGCTGGGACTGCACGGGAGTAGCACCGTATGCCTGAGCCGTCGGCTTCTGAGTAGTGCCCGAGCCTGCAAAGGCTACTACGTCGGGGGCGTCTGCGGAGGAGTCCGCATCGAAAGCGAAAGGATTCGACTCATCGACTTCAAAGCCGGCAACGAATTCCGCGGGAGCGCCGAGCTCCGAAGAGCCGGAATCTTCAAATCCCGACATAAAATCATTTTCGGAAGAATTGATCGCCTTAAGCGCCAAAGCCTTTACGGATTCCTCGGGTGAAAGCGCGACATCGCAGTCGGAATTCGCTTCGTTCATTTTGATAAGCTTATCAATGCACTCGCCGCAGGGCTTAAGTACATTGTGTTCCGCGAAATCCACAGTTATCATCTGCTTAGCTACGGTCTCGCCCGCTGTAAGCATAGCGGCTACGGCAGCTTCCTCGGAATGAAGAGGAGCCACGGCTCCCTCAACGAACTTGACGCTCGACACACCGGAGAATATTTCCTGCTTGTCTGTCATGATAAGGGAAACAGAGGCATCGGTGCCCTCGGCAAAATTTGGTTTTTCCTGCTTTACTTTATCCGCGAAGGATATTGCAGTATTGTAAAATGCGCCAATTTCCATATTATACACCAATTTTCCTTTCGTGAGATTTTGAAATTTTATTGATGCAGCGTTGCTGCAATAAGCAATTCACAGCCCGTATTATCTTCTCATGTAGAAGCAAAGCTGATTCTTGCCGTTAGCCTTTGCGGTAAACATCGCAGTCTCGGCACACCGGAACAGATCCTCCGCGCTGCGGGTATCATTCGGGAAATTTGAAGCGCCAAAACTGGCTGTTATGGAAAAGACATCTCCTCTGATGTTGATCGGCTCGGAGAACTCTCTTGCGACCTGACCGGCAAAGCTGTTCACCATTTCAGGCAGCGCGTAATCCTCGCCCAGGATCAGTCCGAACTCATCGCCGCCGATCTTAGCCGCGAAAATATCATTTCCGCAGAGCTTATTGAGTCTCTCCGCATAGATCTTCAGCAGATCGTCTCCGAGGTTATGTCCGAAGGTATCGTTTATATGTCTGAAATTATCGAGGTCTATGTAAAGTATAGTCGAATTTCTTGACTCTTTAAGTCTTTCATTGAGTTTATCTATAAACAGTGCTCTGTTGGGCATTCCGGTCAGCGTATCGTAGTAAGCGAGAAACTGAAGCGTCTGATCCTTCTCCTTAAGCATATTAGCCTGCTCGACCGCCTTTTCGTAGCTGTCGGTAAGCTCGTCGTTGATCTTTCTGGTCTTGCTTACATAGTGATAGATTATCGAGACCGTAACGATAGAGATGAGCGATACCGCAACGCCCGGAAGCGCGCTGGTGTGTCCGGATCCGATGACCTCTTTAAACAGCACGAACATCGCGTTGGAGCCGTTAAGCAAAATCGCCGTGATGAAGCCCTTCTTAAAGGCAAAAAGCACCATAAGCAGTGAGGCAACGACCTCTATCTGCCCGATTACTCCGGAAAGTCCTGCAATTCCGCCACCGCCCTGTGCGCTTCTTCTTGTAGCAACGGCGTTGAACACAACGCACCCAATAAAGACAAGTACGCATACAATCAGTACCGGAATATTATCTTTCCTGTTTTTCTTCCCCATTTAAAAACTCCCCATTCAAATAAAAAATAATTTTATAAAAACACACCTTTAGCGCTTGTGAAGCTCCTCGGCGCGTCTTTTTACTACTTCATTTCTCTGTTTATGCATATCGCGCATGAGCTCATTTTTTCTTGTTTTGGCTCGTTCGCGGTTTTCCATTACCTTAGCGTCAACGACGTGCTGCTTTGCGGCAAGCAGATCGTTGTTGAATACGCACGAAAGCGAGATATCGTCCTCGGTACCGAAATGAGATCTCTTCTGTAAATTTTTGATTATCGAAGGCTCAAAGTTTGTCAGATCGCCCAGCTGGCTGCACAGGATCGTGTGATAATCAAGGAAATCGTTATCACTGCCGAACGATGTGTAAAGACCGTCGGTCGATGCAAAGAGCGCCAGCGGCACCTTGTCTCTCTTATAAAAGCTGTCGAACATCGAAGCTGCGTTTGAATTGCACATAGAAGCGGTAATATTCGCGGGATTCGACTCTTCGTAGTCCATCGGCATGATAGTCCATGCGTCGTCGAAAACTGCCACAAGGCTGCCGTCGCCTATCTGAAGACCGAAGGTGTAATTCCTGCCGATAACAGCCGCTATAAGCGTAGTACCGTAATAGGATTCGGGCGGGATAGCCTCGAACTCCATCGTAGTAAAAGGCGCCATTTCCTGTTCCGTAACGGGATTATTGACCAGATGTTCCATGATCCTCACGTTCCAGTTGGCGATTATCTGCTTTTCGATATTTCTGATTATGAGCTTGGAATTTGTCGGAAGGTTAGCTTCGATCTCGTCCACATTCTCGTAAAATTTTTCGATCGTCTCCACGGTTGCCTCGACGGCGCAGCGGGAGCCGATGTTGCTGCGGAAGTGTTTCTTGCTTCCGTGTCCGTCGGCAACCACGCAGATGGCGTACTTGTCGTGGACCTTGTGTGCCGAGCTGTCCTGGCACACGATATTCTTGGCCTCATGGCTCGCACCCATTACCGAGTGGCTAAAACCATTAAACATCAGTATCAGCTTCTCCTTTCGATAGGTCAGTAGTGTCTCAAATACGAATTACCAACCGGTATCGAAAGGCACTGTGTCTCCGTCGTTCTGATTTCCGACGAGCTCCTGGATCTGCTGACCGAGCAGGGTCTGCTTGGCAGCGAATACGTCCTCGTCCTGAAGCTCCTTATCGTTTTCATCGGAAAGAGTCATGGACTTGGAGCCTATCTGCGAAGCGGTTACGGCTACGATCTTTATCATCTGAGCGAGCTGTCCGCCCGAGTAAGCGTGAACAACGGTCTCCTTGGAACCGGTAAATTCAGCGAGCATATCGTCGTTAGCCTCATTACCGATGCCGAGCGCGGCTTTCAGACCGAACTTGTACCAGCTGTTCGCCTTGAGCAGCTTAAGACCCGCCTTGTAGTCGTCGGAGGGGTAGCCGTCTGTCATAAGGAATATAACGGGCGCGAAGGAAAGCGAAGGTGAGTTAAGGAACTGACCTCTCGACATTCTTATGGAAAGCTCCTTGAAAGCCTCGCCCATGCTTGTAACGCCGTCGGCGCGGAGCCTTGCCCATTCAAATTCCTCGATGGATATCGGCTGCGAATACATCCATCTTACGTCGGTAGAGAACGTAAGTACCGCGATCTTAACGTCGGTATCAGCCTCGCCGACTCTTCTTATCTCGGGGATAAGCTCTTCCATAACGGTATTGAGCTCACCCATCTTCTTGCCCTTCATACTTCCCGAGGTATCTATCAGGAAGAAAATTACCAGGCTCTTTTTAGAAACTGCGGTGGCATTGAGCGGGTCGTCATCATCAAAGTCAAGCAGCCCGCTGTAACCCTTGGTATTATCTTTGCTCATAAAACACAAACTCCCTTTCGTATAGGCTAATTTACAGTCATAATAGTATTCAAGCCGCAAACTCTGTTATATCTTTGCTTTGACCGCGCCGAAGTCGATCTCAAGACCCTTCCACACAGGGAAACCCTTTCCGGGAGCTATATCATAGAACTGACCGTCGGGCATTTTCGCCTTCCAGGTTTTTTCGGAACAGTTCTTGATGCCGAGCACGCCGGGCTTGAGCTTATTCTCGACGAGCTCGCCCGCTACGTGCAGGAAGTCGTCGGAATCGGGGTCGATCTCACATTCAAAGAAACGGCAGCCGATATAGAGCGGCATACGGAAATCACGGTTGGAGAAGCCCAAAGTCACAAATTCCATACCGCATTTCGGGCATTTATAAGTATTATCGGTGGGCTTTTCAAACATCGAGGTGAAGTTCGTTCTGCCGCAGCCGCAGGTGATTATCTCGCTGCGGAGCCTGATAAACAATTTCTGCCACTCGTTTTCGATTATACGCTTGTTGGGCTCGGAGATACCCGCGGTAAAGGACTGGATAAACGCTTCCTTGATATAATCGGGGTAAAGCCTCCAGAACTTGATAACGTTGTCGTGGATGCCTCTTATCGGACGGTTGGTATCGTTGTCGGGGTCGTAAACGAATATCGCGTTCGAGCCGTAGTGACGAAGCTCGGAAGCCTCTGTCAGGCATACGTCCTTTACGACCTTCTCGCCCTCCATCGGGTCGCCCCTGAAGAGCAGCTTGAAGAGTACGACCGCCAGCGAATATTTATCGGTCTGAACGTTTGGCTTGGCGATACCTCTTACTACCTCGGGAGCCATATATCCGGGCTTTCCGCCGATACCGAAGTTCGAGCCGTCGGGTGCGATGTTATCACAGTCGCAGACGAGCACGGCGCCCGTGTCAACGTTTATAAAGAAGCCGCCGTCGTTAAGGTCCTGATAGCTCTTTCCCGAGCGGTGGAGCTGTCTGAATGCGTTTACGATGTTTATTACAGCCGTTACCATAGCGAAAAGGCTGCTGAACCGCACGGGACGCTTTACGGCGTGACCTGTCTGCGGGTCGATAACGAGCTTGTAGGTATTGAGTATATCTACGAACGAATCGAAGTTATCGGGCTTAAGCTCCATGAGGTAGCCGAAGGTTCCGTCGGGCATATCTTTGGTAAGGTATTTCGGCCACAGGAACTTGTTCGAGGGAGGACCGTCGTTTATATTATTCTGGATATTCTTTCTGAACTCCTTGGGCTTTCTCATCTTGTCGATGTCATACCATTTAAGAGCCCAGTTGGTGCCGTTGAATTCGACGAGGTAAACGTGACCCTGACCGCCGCTTCCTATGAGCTTCAGCACCTTGCACTTTCCGCCGTATTCCAGCTCGACCTCCTGGCCAATTTTAAGCTCTACCATTTCTTGATCTCATTCCTTCCACTTATTGTAAATGATGAATTATCTCTTGGAAAGCCCCTCGCCCTTGGCAACGGTTTCCACTCTTATCTTGTGAGCAAGACAGAACTTATGTACATACGAATTTTCGTAGCAATGTATCGTAAGGTTAGGGCAATAGAGGAACGCGCTTTCGTCAATGAACTTGACGCTTTCGGGCAGATAGAGCTTTTTAAGAGCGTCGCAGCCCGCGAACGCCTGTAAGCCGATACTGCTGACCGACGGAGGAACATCAACCTCCGCAAGGCTCTCGCAGAACGCGAACGTATTGTCGCCTATTTCAAGGATACCGTCGGGTATCTTTATTATGGTGAGCTTGCTGCACTGATTGAATGCGCCGCCCTTGATTATCTTCACGCGCTCGGGTATCTCGATGCTGCGCAGATTGGTACATTCCGAGAAGGCATATTCTCCGATGCCCATCAGCGAATCGGGGAGCACCACGGATTTCAGTCTGCTCCAGCCGTCGAAGCAGAAGCTGTCGATCTTGGTGTAGCCGTCGGGGATACGTATATCCTTCTTGAAGCGGAAGCGCGTAGCGTCGATCGGCATGAACACCTTGTCCTCCATGCTGACGGGCGCCGAAACGTCCACGATCGAATCGAAATCGTCGTCTTCCTCCTCGGGCTCCTTCTCCCTCATCGGAGACTCATAAGGCCAGCCCAGCATATAGCAGAAGCAGACGAGAACAAATTCCGCCGCGTGTTCCGCTATAAAAAGGTCATTGAGCATGAATCCTCTTGCCTTGGAGATGCCTATCGACTGATCGGTCTCCTCAAGCATCATATGGATGATACCGCCCTTATGCATATTAATGAGCAGTCGGCGTTCTTTGTCAAATTCCGGCACATAATCCTGAATGAGAGCCACGAACAGCTTGGAGTCCGTTATGACTTCCTTGCCCTGCTGATCTATCATGGCAGCCAGCTGACGCTCGATCTGTTTGGTACTTTCAAAGCCTTCGACGTTTTGTACGGTCAAGGCTCCGCATTCGGGGCAGACGGGCTCGCCCGGCGTGATCTCCGCATGGCACTTTTCACACTGCATAAATCAACTCTCCTGACATTAATAATTTTATATCTTGCGGAGGCAGTCGTCCTTACAAAAGTGCGCAGACGACCCTCATATATATCCACTTATTTATAGTATAGCACTTATTCATAAAGTTGTCAAGTATTATTCAACAGAAAAAAGTGAATTTTTATGTACAAGAGCAATTTTTGGTATACAAAACATACTAAACTCCGCCGCCGTTCGGCTGCTTTTTTATCCGAAATTTATGGCTGACACGTTGTTTTGCTTTTACAGGCATATATTTAATAAGGTATACCAAAACGCCGACATAACTCATGGTAATTATTCCTTTTTCGCAATATTGGTTAATATTGCACAAATATGAAAAAAAAATTTCGTCAGAATAGTCATCCGTTAATGCTTGTAATTTTGTTCATAATGTGATAAAATAATAAATGTGGATATCTGTCCTTCGTAAAGGACACACCGCGTTTTGAACAAACGCGGCACCCGTCCGCGGCACGCTTGCCCGGGGGCGGGAATACTATTCTAAGGAGGTTCAGCTTATTATGAACAGAAAAAAACGCGGATTGCTCTCGCGGATAACCGCCTGTGCTCTTGCAGTTTCAATGGCGTTTGCAGGTTCGAGCTGCGGCAGCACCAAAGCTACGGAAACGATCTTTGTTATCGGACAGTCGCAGGGCATTCAGTTCTGGGATCTGCTTCAGACCGGTGCCGAGGACGCCGGAAATGAGCTTGGCTACAACATCGTTTACCAGAACGCAACAGACACACAGGATGTCGAGACACAGAAACAGCTTATCAAGCGTGCGATCTCCGAAAAAGCAAAGGCTATCGTCTTCGCTCCAAACGATCCTTCGGCTCTGAACGACGACCTTAAATCCGCGCAGACTGCGGGCATCAAGCTGGTCGCCATCGACGCTCCGTGTTCGTTAAAGGGCGTATCCTACATAGGCACCGATAATCTTTCGGCAGGAAACATCGCGGGAAGAAACGCCAACAGCTCCATTCTCTTCGGCAAGGGCAAGGTAGCTATCATCAAGCACTCGCAGACTTCCAGCGCCGCCAGCGACCGTGTAAACGGCTTCAAACAGGCACTGAAATCAAGCGAAGGTCCCGACGGCATACAGTTCGTTGTGGAAGAATCCTGCAACGGTAATGCCGACACCGCCAAGCAGATGGCAATAGACGCTATAACCGCCAATCCCGATCTTAAACTCATCTATACCACTAACGAAAAGTCCACCATCGGCGCCTGCGCGGGCGTTGCCGAGATGGAGCTTTCGGGCAAGGTAAGAGTTATCGGCTACAACTCCAACGACGCCGAGATCTCCTACCTCATGGATCAGACCCTTACGGGCACCATTATCCAGTCGCCCTATAACATGGGCTATCTGGGTGTTAAGTACGCCTCCGACCTTCTTGATACAGTTACGATAAACGGCGTAACCGCTTCAAAGACCATTCCCACCAACGTTGATACCGGCGCTACTTACATTTCACTCAACAATTATTCCGACGATATATCGCAGCTTCTGATACACCCCGATACATTCGGTAAGAATCAGAACGTCGTTGCCAAGTAAGGAGGTGCGGTAATAATGGCTAAAAAGAAAAAGAACATATCCGACGCTGCTGCTGAGGCGAATCAGAACAACCCCAACAGGATATATATATTTGCGGCTATCGTACTTGCCGTATTCTCTACGGTATTCATTGTCATCATGTTCCAGGGCTTTGACCGTACAAAAGTAGCTTATGACGGATCTATCAACTCGATCAAAAACGTTTCAAACGTAAACAACGAGCTTCTTACCACCAACACCAACCTGCTGATGCTCGTTGCCGGTACCGCGTCTTCTGACCCTACCAATACCATCAACGATATTCACGCTTCTTTTGATAACATCACGAACGAGCTTAACGCTTACGAAGCAACCGAAAAGTCCGAAGCCGAAACACACCGTTACAAGCACGCCAAGGCGTTCATCGACGCTTACAGAGAGCGAGTTGACTTGATGCTTTCCGAATTTATCGGCGGCGACTCCACCGTTGACGTAAGACGTAACACCTACGTTCAGGAGATCCACCCGCTCCAGACCACCGCTATCGAGATGTTCTCGGTTACGATGGAGCTTTCGGAAAGGTACGCCAATGAAAGAATAGCAAATATCCAACGTACATTCATGATCTCCGTATATATAATTATCGCTGTTACCATAGCCGGTGAGATCATTATATTCATCATCGCAAGGATCAGTAAGAGAAACCGCGAGGCTCTTGCAAAACAGGCTGCCGAGATCGAAGCTGCGACAAGAAAGTTCAAGCACACCAAGGAAAAAGCCAACGAAATGGCTTACACCAACATTCTTACCGGTCTGAAGAACCGCTATGCGCTTGATAACGACCTTACGCCGCGACTTGAGGGCGACCAGTTCAACATTGCGGTGTTCGACCTTGATAACTTCCGCAGCATCAACGATATGTACGGCTACGACTTCGGCGACGAATATCTCGCAATGGTAGCCGAGCGTCTTAAGGCTGATTACAGCAACGACGCCGATATCTACAACATCACAGGTAACGAATTCTGCTTCGTATTCAACAGAGAGGTCTCCGATATGCAGGCGGCTCGTATCGCCGAGCACGTTATCCAGACCCTCGCCGAGTGGTACACCGTGGCTAACCTTAACGTTCAGCTTACCGCTTCGGGCAGCACCTATCACTATCTGCCGGGCGACTGCATGACCGTTTCGGCGCTGCTTGTAAAGCTCGACAACGTACTCCGCGACGCAAAGAGAAACGGCGGAAACATGGTACTCCAGGTAATGGGTATCTGATAAAGGACAATGATCTCCATTTTTTAATATCCACAAAAATAGCGCTTCGCAGGGCAGCCTGCGGAGCGCGCTTTTTATGTATAAATGCTTATAACAAAAAGATCCCGGACAAATATCGTCCGGGAGAATTTTCATAGATCATTTGGAAAAATATTTTTTCAGCTTATCGGGCTGGATGACCTTACTGTGCGAATCACGCGCAGTGCGGAAAGGTCTTTGGTCATGGATAAGATTCGTCATCATCGTGTTGCTCCAGTCGTAGGTGAAATTCAGCACCTCGCGGATAAGCTCGATATCGGCTTCGGTGAAGTCGGGACGGACATATCCCTTCGACACATACAGCGGGTCGATACCCGCTTCGCGGTACTTGTTATTGACCGCCTGAACGACGGGACCCTCGATATGCGCCTCGATATTATCAATAAAGCACACGTTATCGGTTTGCAGAAGAAAATAAGCCTGCATGAAGTACAATATCTCCTGAAGACGCAGACGGGTTATCCGCTTATTATTGTCGTTATAATATTTTATGATAAACTCACTGAGCCTTAAAACATCATATTTTCGGTGTACTGCATCAGCCATAGGCACTCTCTCCTTTGCTATCGGATATTAATATTTTATCATATTTACATCGTTTTGTCAATAGGCATTAATATTTTTAGCAAAATGCAACAAAGAGCCCCGTGCATTTTGACTGTATCATACATCTGTATTTTACGAAGCCGCCGCACGGATCACTTATCGAGATAAAAATGCTGATAATCCTTATCATGCCGCCAGTCGCCGCCCCAGCGCCAGCCGTGCTTCTTAAACAGCTTAAAGCAAAGGTCGCGGTGAGTGATCTTGTGAGGAAAATCAGCCTTGCGGTCGGCGTAGGGCGCGGCGTTCGCGGGCATCACGACACCATTTTGGATATAAGGATTATAAAGCGGATTGATGTCAATCGCAAGTCCGCGGGCGTGCAGCGAAAGCGTCTGCGTATTGGCGACGAACCGATAATTGAAGCAGGAGGTAACGTTATCAGCCATGATGAGATCGTCGTCGCCGCCGTACTCGTGAGCGAAGCGTATCTTCTCTATCGGGTAGTGCGCGTTGAACAGCTCGGCGAATATCTCCGCGAGGGAGTCTGCCGCCTTTTCCGCGCAGACAAGACTTCCCGTCTGCTCCCTGCCGTCGAAATCAACGTATCTCACGCAGACGCGCTGCAGCTCATCGGGCGTGATAAGCGCGTCGGCGGGGAGACCAAGCTTTGCCGTCAGCTCTTCATCGAGATTGAATATCCCTGTTTCGTTCATAACTATTCTCCTTATGTCTATTTTGAAATTTATCCGATAATCATGTAAGGGCGCACCTGCCTGTGCGCCCATTTGCACAATTAATTTGCGAAAATCGCTGCGCTCTTTCTGTTTTATTCTAACAATGCGATTATGCCCTCTTCCTGCACAAGCTCCCTATAATATCCCAGTTCTTCCCCGATAAGATCGTCAATGACCTGCATACCTAACAGCTCCACAGGCGCTTTATCATCGGTCAGCGGCTCGCCCGTCGCGGTACGCCTTTCAAGCCGCTCATAAACATCAAGCATAACATATTTCAGCTGCTCGTTCTGCAAATTATCCGCACACGCTTTCAGCCGTTCGCACATCTCGGGCGAACACGACGCGAACAGCTCGCGGTTGGTCGAACGAGTAACATCGACCGTATATATCTCGGGAAAAACCGCCGCTATCGTGTCGATAAGCCTGTCGTTCACGCTGCCCGCACGGTCGGATTTCATGTTCATATTAACGACCATCACGCCGTTTTCGTTCAGATGCTCCCTCACAAGGCGGAAAAACTCCACGCTCGACATCTGAAACGGTATCGTGATGTCCTGATAAGCATCGACCATAATGACATCGTATTTCTTTTCGGAAACGTTCAGAAACGCCCTGCCGTCGTAGGTCGTGACCTTCACGCTCTCGGGCAGACCGAAATACTCCCTCGCAAGCGATGTTATCTTCTCGTCGATCTCCACGCCCTCGACAGTCACGCCGTCGATAAACTCCGCACATTCCGTGGCGTAGGTCCCCGAGCCCATGCCGAGCACGAGTATCTCCGAGCCCTCGGGCGAGCCCGTCATCATGGGTGCTGCCAGCGCTGTATCGTAGTAAAGCCCCGAAAGCCCGCCGCCCTTCATCGCCACCGACTGCACGCCGAAAAGCACGTTCGTCGAGAGGATAGTCCGCTTGTCGTCCTCCTTCACCTGCAAGTAATTGTAAACGCTCTCGCCCTCGTAGGTCAGCCCCTTTTCCCAGAAAGCAAAGCCCGCCCGAGTGCCGAAAACGCAGCACAGCACGAACAGCACCGTACACACGCACACCCTTACGATCTTCCGCTTGCAGGAAACGAAATACACCGCCGCAAGCAGCAGCAGTATTCCCGAAAAGATAAGAAACGTCACCGCCGTGCCGAACGCGGGTATCGAAAGGAACGTCGGAACAAACGTGCCGATAATGCTTCCGATAGTGTTCGAGGCGTTCAGCAGCCCGACCGTCTTACCGCTGTCATCGAGGCTGCCGACGGCGTATTTCACAAGCGACGGCGTACACGTCCCGAGCAGGAACAGCGGGTAAACGAATATCAGCATACATGACAGAAACGCCGCCCATATCAGAAAATTCGTGCTGACGGTAAACACGAGCAGTCCCGACACGAGCAGTATCACGAGCTTGCCGAGCACGGGGATAGCCGCCGTCCACACCGCCGAAACGAGCAGTCTGTTATAAAGCCTATCGGGATCGGGGTCTTTATCGGCGCTGCGTCCGCCGTAGATATTGCCGAGCGCCATTGCTATCATTATCGTCCCGATGATGATAGTCCAGACTATCTGCGACGAGCTGAAATAGGGTGCCAGCAGGCGACTTGCGCCGAGTTCGACAGCCATAACGGACATTCCCGCGAAAAATTCGGTGAGGTACAGGTACCATTTTCTATTAAGAACGCCCGACTGCCGTTTGGTTTTATCTTCCATAAGTCACACTCCGAAAACAAATTGCAGATATATTATATCAAAAATACCGAGGTTTGTCAATGATATAATTGTTCGGAAAGCGATAGCGAAAGCCCGCAGACTATTACAGCCTGCGGGCTCCGCTTTAGAAAAGTGAGGTGAAAAAATGGTATGTTGCGATCTTTATTAAACCTCGGTGGTCTTGTGAAGCTCTGCATTGATCTTGTCAACAAGCTCGGTGATCTCGCTGATCGACTTGTTGATGATGTTTGAGCTTTCGTTCGTCGTGTTAACGTTGTCGTCAAGCGCACTGAACGCACTGATCGTCGTCTCCAGAATACTTACAAGCTGCTTTACCGTGGGCGCGTCCATCGTCGAGTTGCTGTTGCAGAAGGTAACAACGTTCTTCAGCAGGTTGTTTACTACTCCCGCTCTCTCGCTCGTCGCCTTTGTGGATTCACCGATCGTCGTCATGTTCGTCATGATCTGATCTACGCCGCTCTTAAGAGTGTCGGACAGCGACAGACATTCGTTCGTGATCTCCGCCAGCTTTTCATGCTGAGTGGCAAGTGCGCTGTGCTTCGCCACGAGTACCGATTTCGCGTGAACGATACAGTTGTCGGGCGTGTTCAGACCGCGGTAAATTGCGATAGCCATGTCGCGGCAGCTCTTGTAGCCGCAGGCGTGACAATTGTAATTGCGGTCCTGCTCGGTATGCATACCCATAGTCTCGTAAACGCCTTCAAGCTGCTGCTCGGTCGGCAGAGGAGTCTGCTTGGCGGGCTTGTAGTTTCTCATAAAGTCGTTGAGCTTAAGCTCGTCGTCGAACCTCTTGAAAAGCTTGTCTTCGCCGTTGCCGCGGAAGCCCGTGGTCTTGCGGCGGCTCTTGGCGTTGTTCTCGTACTGACGCATCGAAGCCATAACGTCGAAAGCCGTCTGCGTTGTGCCCGTGCCGGGACCGATGTTACATCCGAATTCGCAGGAAAGAACGTCGAATACCTCGGGGTGCTTGAATTCGGGCATCTGAGCGTACATATCAAGCTCGGGATAAACCTTGTGAACGCCCTCGGAGGTGGTGATGTTTATATCGGGGTCGTGCTGCCACAGATTGTCACGAAGTCCGCCCGGACGGGGATAAACGCCGCCCAGCTGACCCTGAATATCCTCGAAATCATATTCAAATTCGTTATCGGCGTGCGAGGCGATCCTTATATCGTTTCTGTCAAAATACTCGTTGAGCTTCTTGAAGGTAACGTTGAAATCCGCAACGCCCGTGTCCATAAACTCGTTTTTCTTCGCAATGCAGGGAGAAAGCACGGCTATGGGCTGAGTGCGCTTCTGATACTTTCTGATGAAAACGCAGGCGCAGGCGATAGGGCTGTGTATCGGCGAAAGGTTCGTCAGCAGCTTGGGCTGATAGCTTTCTATGTACTTAACTATCGCGGCGCAGGGCTGGGTGATGATGTTCGGTACCTTCTTGTTCTCGATAGCTCTGAGGTGCGCCCAGGTGCAGATATCCGCGCCCAGCGATACGTCGTAGATTATGCAGCCCTTCTTCCTGAACCATTCGAGAATATTCTTCCATCTTGTGGGATAAACGGCTTTGATCGAAGGTGTGGCAAGGATAACGAGCTTTTCGCCCTTCATTATCCTCGACATAGCGGCGTCGGTATCGTCAAGATAATCTCTTGCGCCGTGGTTGCAAGCCTTTACGCACGCACCGCAGGCAATGCACTTATCATTATTGACCGTCGTGATGTGTCTTCCGTCCTCAAGCATCTTGGTAGTATTCGCTTCGGGACATGGACAGGCTCTGACGCAGCTGTTGCAGCCCACGCATTTGTCGGGTCTGACGATTATCAGTTCACTCATATATTTAACAACTCCTTATTAACTAAATTCGTATGAAAAGCAGGATATTTTATTTCAGCGAAGCAGCCTGCTTCATAAGCTCTTCAAGGCTCACGCCGCCCGACGCGGGCTTTTCCTCGGCAGGTGCGGGCTCGGGAGCTTCGGCAGGCTTATCGGCATTTTCGTCGAGAGAAGCCGCCATTTTGGTGAGCTCTTCAAGATCGGCAGCCGCCTTTGCGGCGCTCTTGTCCTCCTTGGGCTTGCCGCCGCCGATAGAAGCCGCCATAGCCCGGAGCTTTTCAAGTTCTTCCAGCTTCTTCTTTTCGGCTTCCTTGTCAACGTTCTGACGGTAATCGGTATTTACCTGCTCGTATTCGGGCTCGGCGGGGATCTCGGCGTCGGATACGTCGGGATTCTTGAATACGGGAACGCCGCCCTCCGTAAGCTTTCCGCGGGCGCTTCCGAGAACCTGCTCGGAGTCGGCAAGACCCGCGAGACCGTTCTTTTCAAGCTCGGCGAAAATGCCCTTGAGCCTGTCCACATCGGACTGCATCTTTTCGATATCCTTTATAAGCACGGCTCTTAAGTTGCCCGAAGCCGCCTTCATCTCTTCGGAATGATTCTTTGCTTCGGCGGTGATCTGAGCCGCTTCCTTTTCGGCGTTGAAAACTATCTGTTTTGCGGAGTTGTTAGCCTCAGCCACGGTATCCTCCGCGAGCTTTTGGGCGTCGGCGGTCTTTTCCTCAGCCTCCTTACGGGCGTTTTCGATGATAAGATTTGCCGACTTCTGCGCCTCTATGAAAACGGTGCTGAGAGCCGCGGCGTCGGTGCCTGCCTCAAATGCCGCGAGTCTGTCCATCGCTCTTTTAAGCTCGTCTCTCAAAGCCTGATTTTCTTTTTTGATCCCCGCGATCTGATCCTCAAGAGCCTTTGCGTCCTCTTCGGCAGTCTTTAATTTGGCGGTAAGCTTTTCGTTCTGCACGAGCTCGTCGGTAAGCTTTGTTCTTTCGACGGCAAGCACGCTTTCGTGAGCCTTTTCCTCCGAAGAACCCTTACGGAACTCATCGGCGATGCGCTTTGCCTCGCGCAGCTCGTTTTTCAGCTCGTAAAGCTGACCGTAAAGATACTCCAGTCTTTTATTTACATCGTTCCTGTCAAATCCCCCGTAGGTAACTGTTCTGATAAACCTGCTTTCAGCCATTGACGGTATCCTCCCTCAAAATTTTTTATTAAGTGAAAGGCAATATATGCGGCTTAAAGCGTCAAAAAACAGACCCGCCCGGGCGTGTCCGACTTACACACATATATTTAGCCTATATTAATTTATATTATACATCAAATTTTATTAAATGTCAATACATTTTTTCTGAGAATTCACTATTTTTGCAATAATACCCACAAATTCATATCTCAGCTAATGCATAATGCTGAAAATGACGCGGGACAGGCGGCTGCGGCAGAAATTTACAGGGTTCCGCAGAGCGGCGAATATCATTATATGATTTTAATAATATACGCTTGAAATGGCGGAAATGTTGTGATATAATCATTGTAAATATATTATCAAATACCTTGTAAGGCGGCTGCACGCTTGATATGCATATTTTGCCTTCTCTGCAATGCCTGTACTGTAGGTGCGAGCATTGCTCGCCCGTGAAAACTCCACGCCGTGTCGAATATCCCCCTGTCTTGCGTAATTCCTTTTGCGGAAATCGCTTCGCTCTTCCGCAAAATAAAATCGGCAATTTACTTGTTTTTGTCACGTCTTGCCGATTTATTCGTTTGCGCTTTTTTGCGGGCTTTTCTTGAAATTGCCGATTTTATTTTGAACCGATTAAATGCTCGCCATTTCTCATGAGACTTTAACCGCTCAGTCTCTGGGGGAAACCCTTCTGAAGAAGGGTTATCCCCCGGACCCCCTTCCTAAGACTTTTGGTTTGCCCTCACTTTGCGGTATTCGTAGGGTTTGCAATCCACAACATCTTTTATCTGTTAACTATTATCTTTTTCTGATCGGAGGAATACTATGTCAATAATCTACAACGAAAAATCCCGCAGCTTTAAACTTACCGCCGGAAACAGCTGCTATATCCTCGCCGTAGTTTCCGAAAACTACCTCGCACACGTTTACTACGGCACCGCTCTCCCCGACGACGACCTTTCCTATCTCCTGCGCCTTGACACCTACCCCTTCACCCCCGAAGTCAATAACCGCGACCGCGGCGTGTTCATGGACAACCTGCCCTTT
The DNA here is from genome assembly GCA_024697705.1 of Ruminococcus sp. Taxonomy (GTDB): domain Bacteria; phylum Bacillota; class Clostridia; order Oscillospirales; family Ruminococcaceae; genus YE71. The sequence goes on along the minus strand of JAILFF010000030.1, from coordinate 7,192 downwards.
GAATACCCCTGCTACAACATCGGAGACTACCGCGAACACGCCCTCTCCATCATCGACAAAACAGGCTCCGCCGCCTGCGACCTGCGCTACAAGTCGCATAAGATCTACGACGGCAAGTCCGCTCTCGAAGGTCTCCCCGCGACGTTCGTAAACTCCCCGGACGAGGCACAGACGCTCGAAATTGTTATGGAGGACAAGTCCGCGGGGCTTGAAGTGACCCTCGTCTACACCGCCTTCGAGGGGCTTAACGCCATCACCCGCTCGGCAGCAGTCAAAAATGTCGGCGGCGAAAACGTCAAGCTCACCCGCGTGCTTTCGGCAGTCGTTGAGTTCGACACCGACGAGCTTGATATGATAACGCTGAACGGCTCATGGGCGCGTGAACGCTTCGTCGAAAGGCACCCGATAAGGCGCGGTAAGCAGCTTATCGACTCGCTGCGCGGCGAATCGAGCCACCAGAACAACCCCTTCACCGCCCTCTGCGAACACAAGACCGACGAGGACAGCGGCAAGGCGTGGGGCTTCAATTTTGTCTACTCGGGCAATTTCGTCTCCGAAGCGGAAGTCGATCAGCACCGTCAGACGCGCTATCTCATGGGTATCCACGGCACCGATTTTGAATGGACGCTCGCTCCCGAAGAGGTATTCACCGCGCCCGAGGTCGTAATGGTCTACTCCGACAGCGGCTTGGGACAGATGTCGCGCACGTTCCACGACCTCTACCGCCGTCACCTTATCCGCGGCGAATACAAAGACAAGCGCCGCCCGATACTCATCAACAACTGGGAAGCCACCTACTTCGATTTCAACGCCGAAAAGCTCGTGAAGATCGCGGAGCAGGCTTCGGCACTCGGTATTGAAATGCTTGTTATGGACGACGGCTGGTTCGGCAAGCGTGACAGCGACAATTGTTCGCTCGGCGACTGGTTCGTCAACGAAAAGAAGCTTGCGGGCGGCTTGAAAGCGCTTGTGGACAAGGTGAACGCTCTCGGCATGAAGTTCGGGCTTTGGTTCGAGCCCGAGATGATCTCCCCAGACTCCGAGCTTTTCCGCGCTCACCCCGACTGGGCGATACAGACTAAGGGGAGGACGCTCACCCTCTGCCGCGACCAGTGCGTGCTTGACTACTCCCGCAAGGAAGTCCGCGACTGCGTTTACGGCATGATAAAGAACATTCTCGACAACGCGAACATTGAATATATCAAATGGGATATGAACCGTCAGCTTACGGAGGTCGCGTCAGCCGCTCTTCCGCCCGAGAGACAGCGCGAGCTTTGGCACCGCTACGTTCTCGGCGTGTACGACCTTATGAACAGGCTCACGACCGACTACCCGCATATACTGCTCGAAAACTGCTCGGGGGGAGGAGCGCGTTTCGACCCGGGTATGCTGTACTACTCGCCGCAGATATGGTGTTCGGACGACACCGACGCCATCGAGCGGCTGAAAATTCAGGCGGGAACCTCGATGTGCTATCCCTGTTCGGCGATGGGTGCGCACGTTTCCGACTGCCCGAACCACATCACGGGCAGGACTGTGCCTTTTGAGACGCGGGGTCATGTGGCGATGGTCGGCACCTTCGGCTACGAGCTTGACGTCACGCGCATACCACAGGCAGACCGCGACGCTATCCCCGGACAGATCGAGGAGTTCAAAAAGTACAATCATCTTGTGCGCACGGGCGACCACTACCGTATCGGCAGCGTGTTCGAGGACGCGGAGTGGGACGCATGGGCGTTTGTGGCAAAGGACAAAAGCGAGGCGCTGTTCGAGTTCGTGCAGTCGGTTTCGCGCCCGAACCGCCGCAGCCGCCGCATCAGGATGAAGGGTCTCGACCCGAAGGAATACTATTATGAAGAGAGCAAGCCCGACGTGAAGCTCTCGGGCGCGGCGCTCATGGAGTGCGGCGTGTTGATCCCGAACATTCCCGGGGATTATCGCTCGAAGCTTATGCATTTCATCAGGGTGTAAGAGTTCACAGAATTTTTACCTGTGCGGGATATGATCTCCGTCAAAAGCTATTGACATCACAGCCGCTTTGTGATAAAATAGACTTGAACGAAACAGCGCGTTAGGGGTGTACCACCATCGGTACAGACTCCGGGGCGCTGTTTCTTTTTTAGCGAATTTTTTCTGAAAGAGGGAATTTTCCATGAACAAAACACAGATCAAAAAACTCTGCCTTGCGGCTATGCTTGTCGCTATCGGCGTTGCCGCGAGCCCTGTCAATTTCCCGATAGGCGCGTCGAAATGCTGCCCCGCGCAGGCTTTCGTAAACGTTCTGAGCGGAGTGCTGCTGGGTCCCTGGTACGCGGCGGGCGTGGGCTTCTGCTGCGCACTTATCAGAAATCTGCTCGGCACGGGTACGCTGCTTGCTTTTCCCGGGTCGATATTCGGCGCGGTACTGGCGGGACTTGTTTTCCATAAGGTCAAGAAATGGCTGCCCCTCGCGGCGGCGGGCGAGGTCTTCGGAACAGCTGTTCTCGGCGGAATTGTCGCTTTCCCCGTGGCGAAATTCATCATGAATTCCGAAAGCGCGGCGCTGTTCGGCTTTGTGCTGCCGTTTTTCGTTTCGAGCGCGGGCGGCGCGGTGATAGGCTTTATCCTGCTCGAAGCGCTTGACAAATCGGGCGTGCTGAAACGCGCTTCGGCTTCGCTGGATGGGAGTACCGGAAATGTATGATATCACCCCGGAGAACCTGTGGCGGGTGATAAGCGACCTCCGCAAAATTTTCGTCAGAAAAGAGCGCGTACACTGCATAATGAACTACGTCGCGGCTGCCGACTGCGCAAACGCAGTGCTTGCTGTCGGCGCGACCCCCGTTATGGCTGACAGCCCCGACGAATCCGCCGAGATCACTGCCGATTCGGGGGCGCTCGTGCTGAACATGGGTACGCTTTCGGAGGAGCGCGGGCGGGCGATGCTCCTTTCGGGCAAAGCCGCGAACAAAAAGCTCATTCCCGTGATACTCGACCCCGTAGGCTTGCAGGCAAGCGCTTTCCGGCAGAAATGGTTCGCCCGTCTGACGAAGGAGCTTCGCATTTCCGCGATAAAGGGCAATATGCACGAAATTTCCGCGGCGGTCGGCGAAAAAGAACAGATGCACATACCCTTCGGCGACGACAATCCCTACACTGCGTGGCTGTCGAAAAAAGCGGCGCAGAAATACGGCTGTCCGGTGCTTGTTACAGGCGATAAGGACCGTCTTTCGGACGGCAAGACGGTGTACACCTTTGAGAACGGCACTCCGCACCTTGCGGCGGTCACGGGCACGGGCTGCATGACGGGGGCGCTTATCGGGGCGTTTTCGCTGACGGTCGGCGGAGGAATGCTCGCGTGTGCTGCGGCAGTGAGTCTTATGAACATCTGCGGCGAGACAGCGGCGGAGAATTTCCGCGGGACGGGGACTTTCCGTGCGGAGCTTATCGACAATCTTTCGCAGATAACGCGGGAGCAGTTTCTTTCAAGGATAAAAATATCTGAGATAACAGTGTAAAAGAAGAACCAAAAGTCTTAGGAAGGGTCATCCCCCACACGAGCTTGCCTGCATTAACAAAAGTTAATGCCGCCGCCCCCTTCCCGAGACTTTAATTTTTTATACACAAATTCCGCAATAATCGGTCAATACTTTGCTAAAATCTTCTTGTAAATTACATATAATTATGTTATCATTGTATGAAGTATCAAACGAAATAATCTTATACTATATAAAGGAGCTGACAAGTACAATGATACGCATTGCAGATACCGAAAACGGCAGGGTGCGCGGTCTGCCCGCCGCAGACCCAAGAATAACCGCCTTTAAGGGAGTTCCTTTCGCTGCCCCGCCCGTCGGCGAAAACCGCTGGAGAGCGCCTCAGCCCGCCGAAAATTGGGACGGAGTGCGCGACTGCTTTGAATTTGCACCGATCTCCGTGCAGGATACCCCGGGCATCGGTACCGATATCTACTGCCGCGAATGGCACGTTGACCCCGAGATCCCCATGAGCGAGGACTGCCTGTATCTTAATATATGGACGAACGCCAAAACGCCCGACGAAAAACTGCCCGTTCTCGTGTGGTTCTTCGGCGGCGGCTTCCAGTGGGGCTATACCGCCGAAATGGAATTCGACGGCGAAAGAATCGCCCGCCGCGGCATCGTCGTAGTTACCGTCAATTACCGCCTCGGAGCCTTTGGATTCCTCGCTCACCCGCAGCTTACCGCCGAACAGCCCGACGCCCCCTGCAACTTCGGGAGCCTCGATCAGCAGGCGGGTATCCGCTGGGTAAAACGCAATATCGCCAATTTCGGCGGCGACCCCGATAATATCACGATAGCGGGTCAGTCGGCGGGCGGCGGCAGCGTTATGGCGCAGATGTCCTGCCCCGAAAACGACGGGCTTTTCAACCGAGCTACCGTTATGAGCGGTATGTTCTCCGGTCCCTACGAGATAAACCGCTTCTTTATCCCGCTGCCCCTCGATCAGGCGGGGCTTTTGGGCAAGCGTCTGTTTGAATATCTTGGCGTTGAAACGCTCGAAGAAGCAAGAAAGCTCGACGCGAATTTTATCCGCGAGAAGTATTCCGAGCTGCGCAACCGCGGCGAGATGTTCTTTAACATCGTAAACGACGGCAAATTCAACGTCGGCAACCCGATGGACGCATTTCTTGACGGCAGCCGCACCCGCGTTCCCGTTATGGCGGGCAATACGGGCGACGAGTTCAAGGAGGTAATCCACGCCGAAAACGAGGACGAGCTCAGAACGCTTGCGTACAAATATTTCGGCGACCGCTCGGAGGAATTCTTAGCCTTCCCCGAAGCTCATGTGAAGGCAGAAGGCGGCTATGCTCCCGTAAGCGCTCCCGAGATCGGAGTAAAGACGGCGTTCATGGACGAGGGCAGGCTGGCGAAGTCGCAGAACTGCTATTATTACCGCTTTATCCCCGACATTCCCGGCGAGGACGACCCCGGCACGTTCCATTCCTGCGATCTGTGGTTCTTCTTTGAAACGCTTGCGAAGTGCAGCCGTCCCTACGAGGGCAGGCATTACGACATAGCGCGGCAGATGTGCGATTACTGGTGCAATTTCATCAAGACGGGCGACCCGAACGGCTGTGACATCAACGGCAATAAGCTGCCCGAGTGGAAGCCCTACACCGACTCCGACCGAAACGAAATGGAATTTACGCCAAACGGAGCCAAGCCGAAAACCGAGGACGACGAATTTGTGAAATTCCTGCTGAAATAAGCACAGAAATGATAGGTTTATTATGAAAAGCACGATGATAATATTTATCGTCGCCGTAATAGGGACGATAGCCTGTGCGGTATCATTCGGTATCGCGCTGACAAGACCCGATAACCTTATCGCACAGACAGCCCTCGGAGCGGCGGCGTTTTTTTGCTTTTGCACGTCGGTAACGGCGTATAAGAAGAATAAAAAGAAATAGTTTTTTAGGAGAGATACCCATGAAAAAAACCGGATTCAACCCTTATCTGCCGAGCTGGGAATATATCCCCGACGGCGAGCCCTACGTGTTCGACGGCAGAGTTTATGTTTACGGCTCGCACGACTTCTGGAACGGCTACGTTTTCTGCATGGGCGACTATGTTTGCTGGTCGGCGCCCGTGGACGATCTCGGCAGCTGGCGCTATGAGGGCGTTATCTACCCCCGAAATGCCGACCCCATGAACAAGGACGGCAAAATGTGCCTTTACGCCCCCGACGTTACCGTAGGTTCCGACGGCAGATATTATCTCTATTACGTGCTTGACAAGATAAGCGTTATTTCCGTAGCGGTGTGCGACACTCCCGCGGGAAAATATGAGTTTCTGGGCTACGTCCGCTACAAGGACGGCACCCGCTTGGGCGAAAGAGCGGGCGACGAGCCGCAGTTCGACCCGGGCGTTCTTACCGAGGGCGATGTGACCTATCTGTACAGCGGCTTCTGTCCCCGCGGCGACAAGAGCAGAACGGGCTCTAAGGTCGTCACGCTCGACAAGGATATGCTGACCGTTATCCACGAGCCGACGCTTGTTGTCCCCGGCACCTGTTACGGCAAGGGAACCGAGTTCGAGGGACACGCTTTCTTCGAGGCTTCGTCTATCCGCAAGGTCGGGGAGAAGTATTACTTTATCTACTCTTCCGAAGTAATGCACGAGCTTTGCTACGCCGTGAGCGACAGCCCGCTTGAAGGCTTCAAGTACGGCGGCGTTCTCGTCAGCAATACCGACCTGCATATCGACAGCTACAAGCCCGCCGATATGCCGATGTGTCCGGGCGCCAACAATCACGGCAGCATCGTGCAGATAAACGACGACTGGTACATCTTCTACCACCGCCATACCAACAACACCTGGTACAGCAGACAGGGCTGCGCCGAAAAGCTCACTCTGACCGCCGACGGCAGATTCCCGCAGGCGGAAATGACCTCGTGCGGCTTGAACGGCGGCGCTTTGGAGGGCAGGGGCGAATATCCCGCGTACCTCGCGTGCAACTTGTTCACGCCCGAGCATCATCTGTATCTCGGTACGCCCGGTTCGCCGAAGATCGTTCAGGACGGCAGGGACGGCGACGAGGAAGTGGGCTATATCGCGGAGATAAAGGACGGCACGACGGCGGGCTTCAAGTATTTCGACTGCAAAGGTGTCAAGCGCTTCGGCATCTACACCCGCGCCTACTGCGACGGCAAATTCGAGCTTCGGCTTAAATGGGACGGCGAGGTGCTTGCCGAGTTCCCCGTGAAGAACACTAACGTATGGGAGCCGTGCTTCAGGGACGTGGCTATCCCCGACGGCGTTCACGCTTTTTATCTCACCTACAAGGGTAACGGCTCACCGCAGCTTAAGTCCTTTGTGCTTGAATGACGGATTTCTTGCTTAAATAATTAAATGTAGGTCGGGGCAGATTCAACCCCGACCTTTTTGTGCGTATTATTGTGGTAAGCATTGCTCGGCGGTGAATTGCCGCTCCGTTTTGATTTGACCCGACTTCGCGCTTTTTTTCCTCGCCTTCCAAAGACTTTTGCTTTTTCTCTTGCAATATTTCAGAAAAGCTGTTATAATAATATTAGACCTGTCCGCTAACCATCGTGCGGCGTATGGCAAAAGATTTTGCCATGATGCAAGGCGGACGACGAAAGCGGGCTGTCGCCCGGTGAGGAGGACAACGCAGCAGCATGGTAAAAGATTTTGTCATACGCTGTGCGAGG